>JBEKKM010000004.1:0-93237 GCA_050010715.1 Xanthobacteraceae bacterium
ATTGGGGCGGTCGACCGGCGGCGCCGCGTCGTTGCTGACCATGACGATGCTGCCGCCAAAACCGCGCCGGCGCAGCATTTCGGCCGCCGCAAATCCGGCCGCGCCGCCGCCGACGATGACGATCTTGTTGGGCGTATCCGCCTTTGCCGGCATGGCGCGCGGCTTCGGCTGTTCGCGTTTTTGCGTAACGAAGATGCGGCCGTCGCGCTGTTCCACCGCCCAGCAATCGATCGGACTGAGCGCCGGCGCCCGCTCCGCCTCGCCGGTGCGCAGATCGAAGCAGGCGTGATGCCAAGGGCAGCGCACGCTCGCGCCGGTCACCAGGCCTTCGGCCAGCGGACCGTGGTAGTGGCTGCAATGGGCGCCGACGGCGAATATTTCGCCGCCGCCGCTCACCAGCAAAACTTCCTCGTCGCCGACATGGCCCAACAGCTTGTTGTCGACGAAATCGCCGAGGCCGACGCCCTTGGTCAGATCCGGGCCGCTCGACGGCGTCTGCTCTTCGGCCATGGCCGTGTTCCTCCGTTGCGCGGTCAGCTGAAAATGCCGCCGCATCGAAAATAGATGGATCGCGGCCGAAAAGGTTCCGGCGCCCCGGCAAAAAATATCAAATCGAGGTGATCGCGGGACGCGAAGCCGCGTCACCGCGCCACGTTATCTCTTCAACTGCCCTTTGAGCCACTCCACGATCATCGTCGTGATATGCTCCGACGGCTCGCCGGGCGTGCGGCCCATATGCGCGCCTTGTGGATAGATGCGTGCCGATTTCGGGCTGCCGTGCTCCATCAGCAGATAGATGTCGTCGACCGGCGCCTGGTCGTCGAGCTTGCCGTTGACGCCGAGGATCGGCGCCGACGGCTTGTCGAGCAGCCCTAGAGTTTTCAACGACAGGCGCGGCGCGGCTTCGAGAAATTCCTCGAGCGTCTTGGTGCCCATGGCGCGGCCGCGGGCTTCGAGCAGGCTGTGGGCGCCGAACAGATAAGTCGCGCCGCCGGTGGTGAAGGCGGGGATCAGCCATTCCTTCTGAAAACCGTAATGAATGTTGCCGCCGTGGAACACCGCGCCCTTGATGCGGTCGGCGGCGGTGTAGGCAAGCCGCGCCGCCCAATAGGCGCCGAAACTGCCGCCCCAGACGCCGACGCTGCCGCCGTCGATCTCGCCGCGCCGCGGCAGATAATCGAGCCAGGCGAGGAACGTGCGCTCGGCTGACGGATCGCCGTAGAGCACCGGGTTCTCGCCGCTGCCCGGCATGTCGATGGTGAGCGAGGCAAGCCCCTTGTCCATCACCGCCTTGGCGATGCGCAGGCGATCCTCTTTCCAGCCGTCGACGCCGCCCCAATGCAGCACCACTGGCGGCTTGTTCACGCCGGGCGGCAGTTGCAAATAGCCGATGAGCTTTTTGTCGATGTCGAACGGCAGCTCGATGATCTCCAGCGGTGGCGTGAAATATTGCGCCGCCTTGCGGAACATGCGCAGCGAGTGCTGGTACGCCTGCAACTTGCCCGGCGAGTTCGGCGTCGGATAGCGGCCGACGCGGCAGGCGTCGAAGGCGTGCATGTAAAGCTCGGCAAGTTCGGTGCCGGGAGCGTCGGCCTTGGCGTGGGTGTCACCCTTCTCCTCGTAGCCGAGGCCGATCTTCGACCACTCTTGCGCCCAATGATCCTTGTCGAGATTTTGCAGCGCATTCATCACCCGCTCGGCGTCCTCGCGGCGGATGTCCTCGAACGGATTGAGCCGCCCGGCGCGGCGCATGAACTCGGCCTTGACCTCGTCCAGCGAGCGCTCGCGCGATCCGGCCGGTTTTGCCGGTGATGTTTGCAGATTCATGGACGCCCCCTTTGCCGCCGCTCGTTTTGCAAAGCAACACTATCGCAATGCGGACATCCGGTGGCGGCTATTCCTGTGCGGGTATTGATCGGCCGCGCCGCCACGTCCCCAGCCACCAGTACAGTCCTGCCGTTATCAGCCCGGCCAGCGGAAAAATCGCCGTGAATGGATCGGCGGCCCAGCGCACGAAGAACTTCAAGAAGCTCTCGGTCGGCGGGCCCGAATCGGTGCCGCTGCTCGTCCAGTCCAGCCACGTCATCGGCACGAACACCGCCGCGCCCAGCGCTAGTCCCAGCAGGCAGACCCTGAAGCCCGTCATTGGCCGCCACAACGAGAGTAGAAACAGGCATGGCAGGAAGAGGACTATCGTGGTGCCGTAGGACACGATGCAACCCGGGACCAGCATTATCAGGAACGCCAGTGCCGGCCATTTCCCTTCGGAGAGACTCGCAAATGCCGCGCTGAACAGCACCGGCACCAGCAACGGCGCCAGGATCAGGCCAGTCCAAGTGAATCGCATTGCCCCTCCGGGCTGGTCTGCGCGGCAATGATAGGGCTGCGACCAGCCAAAATCACCGGCGCTCGATACAAAAAAATTCCGGGCAGCGTCCCGGGGTTTTCGTTGATGGATATTCGACACGCAAATTGCGGAGGTGTTTTGTCCCGGGCGCTTAAATCAATCCATGCCCTGCCAGACGATACCAATGAACCTGGCGCCGAGTTCTTGGTTGAACCGCCAGACCACTTTGTATTTGCTTTCCTGGGTTACGCGGTGGCCGGAGAGGAGCAGCACGAATTCGTCGGGAACGTCGTACCCGTCAACATGGAGCCGCACGCCGCCGTCGGAAATGTCCATGACGACGCACTCGCGCGGCGGCGCGCCGTTGCCGAATTGGATCCTCGCCACACGGTAGAGGGGGCGGCGCGGCTCCCGGCGCCTCTCATGAGGCAGCAGCGCAAGCATGACCCAGCTCCGTGTTGCGGCCCGCTCTCAACAATTGGCGACAGCACCCGTCCATTAAACGTCTACCCGATAACAATTGCCCGCAGCCTAACACGCGCGCTCGGATTTTCCTCGTATTTGCCTGAATTTGACGCCGCCGATCGGTAAACGACGGATCGATCTGGGCGCGGTGGTCAACCTAACCTTTCTTCGGCGACCAGCCATAGGCCTTGGCGCATGCGCCGCTCATCAACATCGCCCGCTCACTGTCGCTCAGGCGGTCGGTCTTGAGGAACGGCACGACGCCCTGCTCGTAGTTGACGACCGCGAAGGCGCGAGTCCAATCCGTGCCCCACAGGCAGCGGTCGAAACCCCAGGCCGCGAACACGCGGGCGAGCGGGTCCCAGATGTCCGGGAACGGATAGGGTTTTCGGGACAACGTGCAGGCGCCACTGACCTTGATCACCGCGTTTGGGCGCTTGGCGAGCTCCAGTACCTTCGGCAGGTCGGCCCAGGGCTGCCGCGGGGCGGGCGGCGTGCGCGGCTGCAGGATGCCCAGATGGTCGATGATGAATCGCGCGTCGGGGTGGCGATCGATCAGCGCCGTGCCGTCGTCCAGGTTGCCCCAGCACAAAATGTTGACCGGAATGTCGTAGCGAACGGCGGCGCGAAGGATGCGGTCGAGGCCGGCGTCGTTGGGATCGCGCTTCGCATCTTTGGTCAGCATGATACGGATGCCGACCGCGCCCGGCGTCTTCTTCCAGTCGGCGATGACGTCGGCCACCGCCGGATCGTCCGGGTCGACCGGCTTGACGATGCCGAACTTGCCGGGATGGGCGCGTTGCACTTCGACCGCATAGCTGGCGTCGTAGCGGTACATGGAAAAGGCGGAGATGAAGATCGCGCCGTCGACGCCGACCTTGTCCATCGCCGCTACCATCTCGTCGCCGGTAACGTGAGGAGGCCAGTTCGGCACGGTGTGCCAGGGTCGCTTCGGCGTGTTCGCCTCGTAGGCGTGGACCTGGGAATCGATGATCGTCATCGGGGACGCTCCTCTGGACTCGGCGGGTTTGCTATCGCGGCAGGTCGGCGGCCGGATCACTCCGCCTTGATATTGGCGGAGCGGATAACCTTAGCCCATTTCTCGGTATCGTCGGCGATGAGTTTGCCGAATTGCGCGGCTGTCATCGACAGCGGCCGAACGCCCAGGGCGACCAGGCGCGCCCGCGTGTCCGGCTCGGCGACGATGGCGTTGATCTCCTTGTTGAGCTTGTCGACAATGGCCGTCGGCGTGGCCGCAGGCGCGCAAATGCCGAACCAGCCGCTGGCGTCATAGCCCGGCACGAATTCTCCCACTGCCGGCACGTCAGGCAAGATTTCCGACCGCGCCGCGCTGCTCACGGCCAGCGCGCGCAATTTGCCGTCCCTGACGTACGCGAGCGCCTGGGTTATCGTTGAAAACGCAACTTGCACCTGCCCGCTAAGAAGATCGGGTATGTAACCGGTCCGGTATGGCACATGGACCAGCTCGATGCCCGTCATCATCTTCAAGAGCTCGTACATGAGATGAGGCGTGGTTCCGATGCCCGGCGACGCCATATTGATCCTGCCCGGATTCGCTTTGGCGTAGGCGATGAACTCCGGAAAAGTTTTCGCCGGCACTTCCGGATTGGCCGCCAGGAGAAAAGGCGCGCTGCAGATCATGCCGACAGCCGCGACGTCGCGCACGAAATTGAAAGGCAGGTTCGGATAAAGGCTGGCGTTGACTGCATTCGCGTTGGCGGCGAGCAGCAGCGTATAGCCGTCCGCGGGCGCGGCCACGACATCCTGAGCGGCAAGGCTGCTGCCTGCGCCCGACCGGTCCTCGACGACGAATTGTCGACCGAGGCGGTCCCCGACCCGCTGTCCGACCAGGCGGGCGATGACGTCGGGCCCGCTGCCGGCCGGAAAGCCGACAATCACACGCACCGGTCGTGTCGGATAATCGAGCGACCATGCGATGCTCGGCAGCACCGGCAGCGCCGCAACACCGGCCGTCATATGCAAAAAAGTTCGGCGGGGAAGTTTCACGGCATTTCCCGCAACGCGTTTGCGCGACTTATGAATACTAGTACAGCGGCTCGCCCTCGACGGTGCAGCGGCGCAGCGTCCGGCGCTGTTCGCTCGGCCAATCGGTGCGCGCGTGCAGGCACGCGAGGTTGTCCCACATGACGAGATCGCGAGGCCGCCAGACGTGCTCGTAGATGATTGCCGGATCCTCGGCGATCGCGAACAGCCGTTGCAACAACGCTTCGCTTTCATCGCGGTCCATGCCTTCGATCCACATCGAGTTCTGGCCGGCGACGTAGAGCGCTTTGCGACCGGAGCCGGGATTGGTGACGAAGATCGGCTGTGCGCAGTGATGGGTGCTCTCGAGCGGCAGCGTGACATCGATGCGGCGGCCGACGCCGTATTGCTGGCCCTGCATGACCATGGCGCCGTCGAGCCGCCGCTTCAGGTCGGCCGGCAAGTTCTCATAAGCCGCGTACATACTGGAGAACTGCGTGTGACCGCCCTCGGACGGAATTTCGATGCCGTAGAGGAACGTCGCGCGATGCGGTCGCCGATGGTAGCACTTGTCGGTGTGGAACCACATTTCGCCGTGTCCGAGCGAGCCGAGTGCCTTGCCGTTGGCGTCGACGTGGTCGCTGATCGTCATCATGTCGTCCCACACCAGCGCATCGGCCGCGCCCGGTGCGCCGGGCTTCGGCGGCACCCGCTTCGCGACCGGACCGAAATGGGAGGCGAACCGGCGTTGATCGTCTTCGCCAAGATTTTGATCGCGGAACAGGAGCACCGCGTGCTGGTGCCAGGCGTCCTTGATCTGCCGCAGCGTCTCCCCGTCCAGCGGCCGGCTGAGATCGACGCCGCGGATTTCCGCGCCGATGTCCGGATGCAGTTTTGTGACCGAAATCGCACGCGTCCGTTCGGCGACTGGCGACATGTTGTCCTCCCTGGCGGGCCGATCTCGAACTATTACCAATTATGCTAACGTCAATTGAGTGTTTGTGCAAAGGTGCTTGTCGGCGCGATTACGGAGGAGGCGTTCAAGATGTATCGGGTCACCAAGGACATCATGCTGCCGACGACGATCACCGGCTCATTGCCGCGGCCGAGCTGGTACACGGAGAATCTCGGCACACGGCATTTTCTCGAGGCGATGGTGACCCGCCGCTTCCGCGAGCAATACGAGGATGCGCTGGCCTGCTATCTGCGCGATCAGGAACTCGCCGGCCTCGACATCGTCACCGACGGCGACTGCCGATTCGACGATGACGTCGGCGGCCAAAGCTGGACCGCCTATCCGCCGAACCACATGAGCGGGCTGGACACCGCGCATCCCGAGGCGACGCCCGCAGGACGCGGCGGGGTGAGCTTTCCGCGCGGTCATATTCTCCACGACTATCTCGAGTCGCGCGTCATGCCGGTCATCACCGGCAAGATCGGTCGCGGCAATCTGCAATACACCGCGATGTGGAAAGCGGCGCAGCGGTTCACCAAGCGGCCGGTCAAATTCGGCGCGGTATCGGCGGAGATCGTCGCGTTTGCGTTGCAGGATCGTCACTACAAGAGCGTGCCCGAGCGCATGTTCGCCATCGCCGACGCCTTCAACGAGGAATACCACGAGCTTGCCGACGCCGGCTGTCCGGTGATCCAGATCGAGGAGCCGCAGATCCACCTGATCGCCGTGCGCAAAATCCAGGACGATGTGATCACGCCGCAATTGATGGTCGAGGTGTTCAATCGCACGGTGAAAGGTTTGCGCGACAAGACGGAGGTGTGGGCGCATTCCTGCTGGGGCAATCCCTCGCAACAGCGCATGTTCGCCGAGGTGCAGAGCTATAAGCCGGCATTGGACATCTACAACACGGTCGATGCCGACGTGATTACGTTCGAATCGTCGAGCTCCGGCGGCATCGATTTGGCGGCGATCGGCCAGTCCATCACCGGCAAAAAGATCGCCATCGGCGTCATTGACCACCACGTCCTGCAGGTGGAAACCCCCGATCAGGTGGCGGCGCAAATCCGCGCCGCTCTCAAGCACATTCCGCCCGAGCGGCTCGTGATCTCGACCGACTGCGGCATGGGGCGCGAAGGCATGAGCCGTCGCCATGCATTTTACAAAATGGTGTCGCTGGTGCTCGGCACCAACATGGTGCGCAAGGAGCTGGGTTACCCGCAAGCCGAGTGCCTCGCCGCCGACGGGCGCTACTCCCTGGTGGCGCCGGCAAAATGAAGAAGTCGACCGATTGAAGCATCGATGCGCGCCAGGAGGAAAAGATAATGACCCGCAAATTAAGCCGCCGAACGCTCGTCCGGGGCACCGTTGCCGCCGGCGCGACCGCCGCACTGGGGCGCTTCCCCGCGCCGGCTATCGCGCAATCGTCATCGATCAAGGTCGGGCTTCTCACGGTCAAGACCGGCCCGCTGGCGCAGGGTGGTGTCCAGATGGAACAGGGCGTGCTCACGTTCCTGAAGGACAACAACGCCATGATGGGCGGCCGAAAAGTGGAGCTGTTCTCCGCCGATACCGGCGGCAATCCGGCCGGCGCGAAGACCAAGGCGCAAGAGCTCGTCGAGCACGACAAGGTCGACGTCATTCTCGGTCCGCTCGCGACCTTCGAACTGTACGCCATCAACGATTATATCCGCGACCAAAAAATGCCGACGTTCAGCGTCGCCGCCGCCGACGATCTGACGCAGCGCCATCCCAACCCCTATCTGCTGCGGGCGGGCGCGACCGCGTCGGGGGCCATGCACGTGCTGGGGCATTACGCGGCGACCGAATTGAAACTCAAGCGCGTTGTGACCGCGTGCGAAGATCTTTCTTACGGTTACGAGGAGATGGGCGGCTTCCAGGCGGCGTTTGCGGCGGACGGCGGCTGCATCGTCAACAAGCTATGGCCGCCGCTGGTCACCCCCGACTACACCCCATATATCGCGCAGATCGCCGAATGCGACGGCGTCTGCCAGGGCTTTGCCGGATCCAATCCGTTGCGCTTCATGAAAGCGTACGCCGGCGCCGGGCTCAAATATCCGGTAGTGGCGGGAATGACCGGCGCCGACGACGCCTTGCTCAGAAGCTTCGGCGACGAGGCGCTCGGTCTCGTCAGCGCGACCCCCTATACGGTCGACCTCGACACCGACGGCAACAGGCGCTTCGTCGAAAGCATGCTGAAAAACCACGACGTCATTCCCGGTTTTTACGCCGCGGCGCTTTACATCAACTGCCAGGTCGTCGACGCCGGCTTAAGGACGCTCGGCGGCGATCTCGGCGACAAAGACAAGTTCATGGCGACGCTGAAGGCGGTCAGTCTCGCCGACACGCCGCGCGGGCCGCTCAAATTCGACCATCTCAACAACGCGGTGGGGAACATTTACGTGCGGCGCCTGGGCAAGGAGGGCGCCAAATACGGGCTCACGCTGTGGAACAAGACGATCAAGACCTACGAGAACGTCAGTCAGTTCTGGAGCTGGCCGGAAAGCGAGTTCCTCGCCCACCCGGTTTATACCCGCGACTATCCGCCGTTGACGAAATGCTGAAAGTTGCGGCTCGCTATGCCGCCTTCGCCCAGAGCTGCGCGGAGGCGCGGCGGGCGCCTTCGGCGAGCGATTGCAGCTTGAGCCAGACGATCTTGCTGTCGACCTGAACGCGGCCCGCAAAGGTGCCGAAGCCGCAATCGACGCCGGCAATGACGTTTTCACGCCCGACCACATTGGCAAAATTTTGGATGCGGTCGGCGACGACCTCCGGATGCTCCACGGTGTTCACCGTCGAATCGATGACGCCCGGTATGATCACCTTGCCGGCGGGCAGCTTGACCTCGCGCCAGATTTTCCATTCGTGCTCGTGCCGCGCGTTGGCGGCGGGGAACGACACGGCAAGCGGC
The DNA here is from genome assembly GCA_050010715.1 of Xanthobacteraceae bacterium. Classification (GTDB taxonomy): domain Bacteria; phylum Pseudomonadota; class Alphaproteobacteria; order Rhizobiales; family Xanthobacteraceae; genus BOG-931. The sequence goes on from JBEKKM010000004.1 coordinate 8,701, forward strand.
TTTGCGGTCAGCACGATGTCGATGATATCGATGAGCGGCACGTCGGTGTGGTGCGGCGCTACGGTTGAGCCCCAGCACACATGCATGCGCATGCGGTCGGCCGGGATATCGGCAACCGCGTGATTGAGCGCCGCGACATTCACCGCGATGATGTTGCGGAAATCGGCGAGGCTCTTGTCGAGATAGACGGTGTGGCGAAGCATCGCGAGGTCGGGACAATCGAGCTGCAGAATGAAGCCCGCGTCGACGATCGCCTTGTATTCGCGCTTCATCACATCGGCGAGTGCATACACGTAAGCCTTTTCCGTCTCGTAGTGCTTGTTCTTGAGATAGCGCGCGATCTGACCGGGCGACGGAGAGGTCATGAACAACTCGGCGGCGCTTGCACCCTTCATCGCGTCCTTGGACATGTCGATGTCGGCAAGGGCTGCGGCCCAATCTTTCCAGGTCACCTCACCGGTGCAGGACGGCCGGTACTGAAACGGCGAGGCGAAATGCGTGAGCAATTGCGCCAGTTCCGGAAATTCCTCATCGCCAGTGCCTAGCGGCGGCGTGCTTTCGCCGGCAAAGCCGGTGAGCCGGTCGAGCACATGCACGGTATAGTCCGTGCGGCCCTGTTCGCCGTCATTGATGATGTCGATGCCGCATTCGATCTGCTTTTGCACCACATGCGCGATTGCCTCGCGGACCGCGGCATTAAGCTCGGCCTTGCGCGCCCCAGGATGCTTTTGTTCGGCGAGCAAAAGCTCGACCACCTTGGCGGTACGCGGCAGGCTACCGGTATGCGTGGTGAGAATCCGGTCGGTACTGCGTTTCATGTTGTTTCCATCTGCTCCCGATGCGCCCGGAGGAAGGAACGGATTTGGCGAACCGCCAAGGGAATCCGCTCCACGGGCTCCTTCCACGGAAACATGCTCACTTCGGCTTGAGGCGCGAGCATCGCTGACTCCATGGCAACGGCGTAGGGATGCGACGGGACATCGTCCGGCAGGATGAGCACCGGCGTCTGGCAGTTGCGCACGAAATCGCGGGTCACGGTGAAGACGAAGTCCGGATTGGTGCGGTACATCCTGGTCAGGAATTTATCGACAATCTCCATTGTGATCTCGGGCCGCTTGGCGGTCAGCGGCGGACCCCAGCGCTTCATATTGGTGTCGTAGAAATGGTCGCGCAGCTCCGGACGCGAACCGCTGGGCTGCGCCAGCACGGCGGCGACAATGCGATTGGGCGCCCGCTGCAACAGCTTCCAGATGAAAGGACCGCCAATGCAGAAGCCCAACACCAGGAACTTGCCGATGCCCAGGTGATCCATCAATCCGAGCTGGTCATCGGCGTAGGCGTCCCATGGCCGGTCGATCTCGAGCGGGCCGCTCGACTGGCCGCCATTGGCGTTGCGCAAGTCCGCGGCGATGCAGCGGTACTCGCCCTTGAACTCCTGCATTGGGTTGAAGGGTGAGTTGCTGGCACTGAGGCCGGCGATTGTCGAGTTCAATCCTCCTCCGGGGAGGACCAGCAACGGCAAGCCGGAGCCGGCCTCCTCATAGTAGATACGAACGGCGCCATTTTCGTAGAACGACATGGCAACTTCTCCCTGGCAACTTCAATCTGCCGAGCAAACATGTGCGGCGCTAGGACGCCGAAATCGCTTCCGCGGCGCGCAACGCAATCGTCGCCTTGATCAGTCCGCCGACGTAACCGGCGTTCGGTCCGCCGTCCAGCCCCCCGATAGTGGAGCCTGCCGCGAACAGACCCGGTATCGGCGTGTCGCTCTGATCGAGGACGGCGCCATTGCCGTCGACCACGATGCCGCCCATGGTGTTCGTGATTGCCGCGCAGATCGGCAGCGCATAGAATGGCGCCGTCCTGATCGGCCACGCTTTGAAGCGCTCGCTGCGACGCGGCGGCGAAAGCATATACAGCGTGCCGGCGTCGACGGCGGCGTTGTATTCGCGGACGAGGTCCTCCAACCGCGGCGGCGCGATGCCGATCAGTCCGGCAAGCTCCGCAATCGTGTCGGCGCGATGCAGCGTGCCGCCCGCCTCAGGCAGCAGCGGATTGGGCGGCTGCGCATGGCCGCGGCCGGGCGGTCCGTCCCAGATCGCCTGGTCGAAGACGATTGTCGCGCCGAGCGGATCGGGCAGACGGGCCACGACGTTGGACAAATAGATGCCGCCGAGCCCCTCGTCGGCGAAGCGGCGGCCGTCAGCGTCGATCACGATGCTCGCGGCCGCGACCTCGTCGGCATAGGGCCGCGGCCACAGCCGGACGGACTTCATCGCATCGCGGCTGTGCAGATGGCCGTAAAACACGCCGAGGCCGGTGCTCGCGGCGCCGATCGCGTGCGCCATGCGCAGGCCATCGCCGGTCGCGGTGCCGCCGTTGCGCGCCAGAAGTTTTTCGGGCGCGGGCGAAATATGCGCGCGAATCATGTCGAAGCTGGCCTGGAAGCCGCCGTCGGCGATGACGACGGATGGTGCATTGAATTTGCTGGCGCCTGCGGCCTCGTCGGTCTCAACCTCGATTCCGCCCGAAGCAAATTTCAGCGCACGAGCGCGCATCCCGCGCAAAATCCGGCCTTGCCGCTGCGCTAAGTTTGCTTCGAGCCGCGCCAGCGCAACGTCGCCGGCATATCCTCGCCAGGTCAGGCCAAACCCTTTGCGCCACGGCGGGGCCAGCACGTTGGTCTGGTAGCCGCCGAGATCGACGAGATCAATGCCCTCGCTCCTGAGCCACTGCATCAGCCGGCGGGCGTCCTTGGCGATGGCGCGCGCCAGATCCTTGCGCGCAAGGCCGTCGGTGCAGGCTTCGATCTTATCGAACAGCACATCCTCGTCCGCCGCCACGTCGGTGAAGTTGATGTGGAACGTGCCGTATGTGTAGCGAGAATTGCAGAGGTATTTTTCTTCCTTGCTCTTCTCCAGGACGACGACGCGCTTGCCGAGCTGCGCGACGCGGTTTGCGGCGACGAGGCCGGCGATGCCAGCCCCGATCACGATCACGTCGTGCTGGACATTTGTTTTGGCCATCGCCCCAGGGTCCCGATCAATCTTCTTTGATGTTATCGCTTCCGATCATCGGGCACCACGTCCATCGAGCGCATCCTTAAAAGCGCCACGCCCGCTGACCCACCGCGCGTTGACAGCCAAATGCGGTGTCCATAGGCTCTTTCGACAAAAAAATGTTGCTGCAAAGGCAACGAAACAGGATCTCGTCAATCGCCGGGGTACCGGCGATGACGAAGGGAGGGTCGCCATGCTCGAGCAAAACCTGAAGACCAGGTCAGCCGTCGCAGCACTTTGTCTGGCGCTGGGTCTCATGTTCGTTTCCAGTGGGCAGGCGCCCGCTGCGGAGGACTGGAATTTTTACATGCATCAGTCGGCGCCGAATTTCGCGACATCGCGCGGCGCCAAAATGTTTACCGAGGAGATCGAGAAGGCGACCAACGGCGAACTCAAGGTTCGGCTGCATTTGGCGGGCACGCTGCAGATCAATGCCAGCAATATCACGCAGGCCGTGGGCGAGAATGTCGTTCAGGTCGGCGACGACCTGTTCAATTCGGGAAATATCCCGGTCGCCGGCATTCCCCGATTGCCGATGCTCATTCAATCCTACGCGGATTTCGCCAAAGCGGACGCGGTGCTCAAACCGTACATCGAAAAGGCATACCTTGAGAAAGGCTCGACCCTTCTCGCCTCCTATACCTATCCGTTGCAGTTCATTTGGGGGCGCAAGAAAATCGAATCGCTCGACGACATCAAAGGCCTGAAGCTTCGCGTCGCGCAGCCGGAACAGGGCGAGTTCGTGCGCAGCTTCGGCGGCACCTCGATCACGATGAGCGCGCCGGAAGTCCCCTCGGCGCTCGACCGCGGCGTGGTCGACGGTATTTTCACCGCCGGCGTCGGCGCGGTGTTGTGGAAGGATCTGCTCAAATACGGCTATGTCCTGATCATCAACGTCAACAATTCCTATTTCATCGCCAACACCGAAGCCTACAACAAGCTGTCGCCCGACCTTCAGGGCAAGCTGCGCAAGGTTGCCGAAGACACCGCGCGCTGGGACCAGGAGACGATGCAGAAGGAAGAGGCGGAATCGGTTCAAGTCCTCACCGCTGCCGGATACACCTTCACCAAGGCGACGCCGGAAGAGAACGATCGCGCGGTCAAGGCAATGACACCGTACTGGGACGAATGGGCAAAATCGCGCGGTTCCGACGTCATCGAGGCGCTGGCAAGGGTGCGGAACGCGCTTGGACGATAAATCCCAGCAACCATAATGGTACAGATCGAGCAGGGCCGCCCCCGTGGCGGTGCGTCTACGCCAAGCCTCAAGGAAAGCATTGTCGAGCGGGCCTGCAAGCTCGCATGCGTCGCGGCGATAATCGTGATGCTGGTCGTGATCGGCGTCGATATATTGACGCGGTCGCTGTTCAATTTTTCCTTTGAGATTTCTGATGAGCTCGGCGGCTACATGCTGGTAGTGATCAGTTTTGTCAGCCTGCCGGTATGCCAGATCAGCGGCAGCTTTCACCACGTCGAGCTGGTCCAGTCTCGCCTCTCGCCGTTCGCCCGCGCGGTGTCCCACGTCATATTCGATGTTCTCTCGCTCGTTTTCTGCGTGCTGCTGTTGTGGCAATTGACGAGGTTCGAGCTCTCCTCGTTCCGCTTCGGCGATCGCGCCCCGACCTATCTGGCGACGCCGCTGTGGATACCGCAAAGCGCCATGATGCTTGGCGCGGCGGCGCTGTGCTTCTCGGTTGTGCGCACGCTCGCGGCCGACGTTGCCCGCCTGCGCGCGTTCAGCCAGACGACGGAGGGCGCCGGTGAGCCCTGACATTCAGATCGTCGTCACGTTCGCCTTTTTTCTTGTTCTGCTGGCGTGCGGCATGGCGGTTCCTTTCGCCATCGCGGTTCCCGCGATGTTTTATCTGCTGTTGCAGGGCGGCCTGCCGAGTCTCAACAGCCTGGGGCTGGTGAGCTGGGGCAGCATGAACAGCTTCGTGCTGACCTGCGTGCCGCTGTTCATGCTGATGGCGGAAATTCTTCGCGTCAGCGGCTTGAGCAGCCGCATCTACAGCGGCCTTGCCAAGCTCGTGGCCCGGCTTCCCGGTGGATTGCTGCAGACCAACATCGCCGGCTGCGCGATCTTCGCCTCGGTGAGCGGATCGAGCATCGCGACGGCGGCTTCGATCGGCGGCGTGGCGCTGCCGCAACTCATCAGCCGCAATTACGACCGGCGATTGGCGGCGGGATCGCTGGCGGCCGGCGGCACGCTCGGCATTTTGCTGCCGCCGAGTTTCGGCATGATCGTCTACGGCACGTTTACCGAAACCTCGGTGCCGAAACTGTTCATGGCTGGGCTGGTGCCCGGCCTGATGATGACCGCGGCCTTCATGGCCTATATCGGCGCCCACGCTTTGGCCGTGCCCACGGTGGCGCCGCGCGAATCCGGACCGCGCTCGCTGCACGAATTGATGATCGCGCTGGCCGATGTCCTGCCATTCGCCATCCTGATCGGCGGCACGCTCGGCGGTATCTATGCCGGCCTCGTCACCACGACCGAGGGCGCGACCATCGGATGCAGCCTTGCGATCCTTCTCGGCGCCGTGTTCGGCAATCTTACGCCGCGCGGATTGATCGACGCGATGTACAGCACGATCAGATTCTCCGGAAATATCCTGTTCATCATCTTTTCGGCCTATGTGTTCTCCTATGCGATCAGCTTCGCGGGCGTCGGCGAAAAGGTGACCGCATTCGTCGTCGGCCTGCATCTCACGCGGCTGGAATTTTTCCTGGCGCTGTTCCTCCTCTACACCGTGCTCGGCTGCCTGATCGAAAGTCTGGGCATGATCGTGATCACCGTGCCGCTGATCTTTCCGATCCTGCCGAGTTACGGCATCGACCCGTTGCTGTTCGGCGTCGTTCTCGTCCTCTTCGTCGAGCTTGGGCAAATCTCGCCGCCGATCGGCATCAATCTGTTCGTCATACAAAGCATCTGGGACGGCAAACTGAGCGAGGTGATCCTCGGCACCATTCCGTTCCATCTGACGATGTTCGTGGTGCTGGCGCTGGTGATAGTGTGGCCCGATCTCGCCCTGTGGCTGCCTTATCACGTGTCAAGATGACTAGGCCCAACCGATGCAGCGCAGCACTTCGAGAATATTGACGACCCATACCGGCAGCCTGCCGCGGCCGCGCGAGTTGACGCGGCTCTATGCCCTGCGCGCGCGCGGCGAGGCGGTCGATGCCGCCGAAATCGATCGCGCCGGACGCGAAGCGGTGCGGGCGATCGTACGCAAGCAGCACGACGCCGGCATCGACGTCGGCAATAACGGCGAGCAGCAGCGCGATTCCTTCTTTCTCTATCTCAAGACGCGACTATCCGGACTTGGCGGCTCCTGGGAGCGGCCGTCGCGCGCCGATGTCGACCGCTATCCGGACTTCAAGCGCATGTGGAACGAGCAGCATGCCAGCAGGACCCAGGTCTCGGCGCTTGGCGGCCTGCCGAAGGCGATCGGCGAGGTGCGCTATCTCGACGCTCGCGCGATCGACGACGAATGCCGCTATTTCAATGCGGTCCTGGCGGAAAATCCGGGCGTCTTCGTCGAGCCGTTCATGAGCGCGCCGTCGCCCGGCATCCTCGCCACGGCGGTGCGTAACGAGCATTACGATACGCTTGCGAACTATCTCGCGGCGCTCGGCCGCGCGCTTCAAGTCGAGTACGAAGCGATCGTCAAGAACGGGCTGCTGTTGCAGATCGATGCGCCCGATTTCGCGCTCGAACGCCACATCACCTACAAGGACAAACCGGTGGCCGCATTCGTGGCGTTCGTCGAGCAGGTCGTCGCCACCATCAATCAGGCGCTGAGCAACGTTCCGCGCGACCGCGTCCGCCTGCACGTGTGCTGGGGCAATTCCGAATCGCCGCATGACTGTGACGTGCCGCTCGAAGACATCCTGCCAGCGCTACAACAGGCCAATGTCGGCGGCTTCGTGCTGCCCTTCGCCAATCCGCGGCACGCCCACGAATTTCGCTGCTTTGCCAAACACCCGCTCAAAGACGATCAGGTCCTGGTGGCGGGCGTCATCGACAGCCTGACGAATTTTGTTGAGCACCCGGAGGTGGTGGCCGACCGCATTGAGCGCGTCGCCACAGTCGTCGGCGATCCATCGCGGGTGCTGGCGGGGACCGATTGCGGATTCGATACCTCGGCCGGCTGGGGCCGCGTCGCCGAGGACGTGGTCTGGGCCAAGCTTTCAAGCCTCCGCGATGGCGCGCGGCTCGCTTCGGATCGGCTGTTTTCGCGCGGACGATAGGTCAGGTTGAGCGAGAGGAGATCCCGGACGATGCTTGCAAGATGGGCCAATTCTTGGGCTGCCACCACAATATTGATGCTTGCCGCGAGTCTCCTTCTTGCGGCCCCTGGCGCGCAGGCGCAGACGACGACCACTCTCCTGGGTGTGCCCGTTCCGGATCGGGTCGCGGGTCTGCCGCACCTGGCGCCGACGGATTTCGAAACCAAGCAGCCGGGCATGGGCTACGGCGTGCGGTTCGCGCGCCCGGACTGGACGATCGACATCTACATCTATGATCTAAAAGTGAAATCGATTCCCGACGATCCAGCGTCAGCGGCAGTTCAGGCAGCGCTCGATGAGGCCAAGGGCGAGATCGTCGGCACCGAGAAGCGGGGTGACTATGCCGGTCTGACGATGAAGGACGCGTTCACGATAGCTGATACTGCAGGGCGCGGCCGATTCACCTGCGTGGAGTACAATTACTTTCACAAGCGGCGTGCGGTCGATCTCGACAGCTATCTGTGTCTCGCCGGCGCCAGAGGAGAGTTCTTCCAGATCCGCATGGATACGGTCAAAGGCAAGCACCCGGCCGATGAGGCCCGTCGCTTCGTCGAGGCGTGGGCACGCGCTTGGATACCGGTCCTTTGGCCGAGCTGACGCTTGGCGGCCGGCACCAGGTTGCCGGCGATGCTTGCAGATTCATGTGCGCTCCTTTGCCAACTCTCGGTCCGGTCGCCTGTAGTATATTGTAGCCATCGGCATGGACGCGTCCACGCGCGTTGCGTGCGCCGACGCCCGGGGGGAAGATGAAGCGCCGACGTTTTTTGCACTTGGTCGCCGGCGCTGCCGCGCTACCGCTGGCGCCGCGACTTACCCGCGCCCAGGCTTACCCGGCGCATCCGATCCGCCTCATCGTCGGCTTCCCCGCCGGCGGCCAAGTCGACATCATCGCCCGGCTGGCGGCGCAATGGCTCGGCAATGCGCTTGGCCAAACCGTCGTGGTCGAGAACAAGCCCGGCGCCGGCGGCAATCTCGGCGCCGAGGCGATCGTCAACGCAGCGCCGGACGGCTACACGCTGTTCTTCGCCGCGGCGTCGAATACCGTGAACACGACGCTGTTTCCCAACCTGCCCTATGACTTCGCCCGCGATGTCGCGCCGGTCGGCACCATCAACCGCATTCCGCTGGTGCTGGAAGTGAACCCGTCGTTTCCGGCGCACAACGTCGCCGGCTTCGTCGCCTATGCCAAAGCCAATCCCGGCAAGCTCAGCGTCGGCTCGCCGTCGGCCGGCACGCCGCCTTACCTGTGCGTCGAATTGCTCAAGATGATGGCCGGCATCGATGTCATCCACGTGCCTTATGTGGGCGAGAACCAGATGGTGACCGACCTGCTCGGCGGCCAGCTGATGGCCGGCGTCGGCGGCATCTCGTCGGGCATCGGCCATATCAAGGCCGGCAAGCTCAACGCGCTCGGCGTCACCACCGCGGCACGCGTCGCGGAGCTGCCGGACGTGCCGACGATCGGCGATACGATCCCGGGCTTCGAGGCCAGCGGCTGGAGCGGCATCGTCGCGCCGAAGAACACGCCGAAGGAGATCATCGACCGGCTCGCCGCCGCGATCGGCGTCATTCAAGCCGACCCGAAATTCAAGGAGCGGCTGTCCGACTTCGGCGCGCCGCTGTTTGCCATGTCGCCTGACCAGTTCGGCAAATTCATCGTCGAGGAAACCGGGAAATGGGGCAAGGTGGTCAAGTTCGCAGGATTGAAGCCACAATGAAACCGCAACGCCGTAAATTCCTGCGTCTCGTGGCAGGCGCCGCGGCGCTGCCGCTCCTGCCGCGCGTGGCGAGCGCGGACGACTATCCGACGCGGCCGGTGCGCATCCTCGTCGGCTATCCGGCCGGCATCGCGCCCGACATTTTTTCGCGCTTGGCCGCGCAAGGGCTATCGGAGCGGCTCGGGCAGCAATTCATCGTCGAGAACCGGCCCGGCGCCAACAGCAACATCGCCACCGAGATGGTGGTGCGATCGGCGCCCGACGGCTACACGCTGCTGACGATGACGGCGACCAACGCCATCAACGCCACGCTCTATGAGGGCCATCTCAGCTTCGATCTGTTGCGCGACCTAGTGCCGGTCGGCGGCCTCATGCGCTCGGCCAGCGTGATCCAGGTGACGCCGTCGCTGCCGGTCAAGACGCTGGCCGAATTCATCGCCTATGCCAAGGCCAATCCCGGCAAGCTCAACTACGCCTCGGCCGGCGCCGGCAGCGCCACCAATGTGGCCGGCGAGCTGTTCAATTCCCTGGCCGGCATCAAGCTGGTGCACGTCGCCTATCATTCCAATTACATGGCCGACCTGATGAGCGGCCAAGTGCAGGCCTCGTTCAGTCCCGTGGCGCAGTCGATCGAATTCATCAAGGCCGGCAAGATCCGCGCCCTGGCGGTGACCAGCGCGAAGCGGCTCGACACGCTGCCGGATGTCCCGGCGGCGAACGAGATCGTGCCGGGCTACGAGGCCTATGTGTGGGACGCCATGGGCGCGCCGGCGAACACGCCGGCCAACGTCATCGACAAGATCAACACCGCGCTCAACCAGACGCTCGCCACGCCCGAGATGAAAGCGCGCTATGCCGCGCTCGGCGCCGAGCCGATGATCATGACGCCCGCCGAATTCGGCAAATTCCTCGCTGCCGAGACTGAGAAGTGGGGCAAGGTGATCCGGCAGTCCGGCATCAAGCCGGAGTGAGATTTTAGGCCGCCTGCGATCCCCACAGCGTCTTAGAGGCGATCGCGGCGCCTTCGCTGAGGGCTTTCAGCTTCGCCCAGACGATAGAGTCCGCGACCATCGGCTCGGTGCGCACGGCGGTGCCGAAACCGCAATCGACGCCGGCGATCAGGCGCTCGCGATCGACCACTTGGGCGTAGCGGCCGATGCGCTGGGCCACCAGCCGCGGATGCTCGACGAAATTCGTCGTCGAGTCGATGACGCCGGGAATGAGGATTTTGTCGTCGGGGATTTTGATCGCCTTGAGGTCTTCCCATTCGTGGTCGTGGCGCGGATTGGCCGCCTCGATGCTGAACCCTTGCACGCGGGCCTTGAACGCGATGTCGATGATCTTGGTCACCGGCAGATCGTGGGTGTGCGGGCCTTCGTAATTGCCCCAGCAGATATGCAGCCGCATGCGGTCGGCGGGCAGGCCTTCGATCGCGGCGTTGAGTGCCGCAATATTGCGCTCGGCGATTTTTGAGCGGAATTCATCGTCGGTAAGGTGACGGTACTGGTTGTTACGCGCCGAGCCGAGGTCGGGCGCGTCGATCTGCAGCACGAAGCCGGCCTCGACGATGGCGCGGTATTCGACCTTGAGCACGTCGGCGAGCGCCGAGACGTAGGCCTCCTCGGTCGGGTAATGCAGGTTGATGATGAAGCGCGTCAAAATTCCCGGCGACGGCGCGGTCATGAATACTTCGGTGGGCTTCGCCTTCGCCGCGGCGGCCTTCAGATGCGCCAGATCGCGATCGAGCGCCGAGCGATCCATGTAGCGCAATTCGCCGACACAGCCGGGAAACGGCACGGCCGAGAAATTGCTGCGCTGGCGGGCGAAATCCGGAAATTGCAGCAGGTCGCGGCCGATCATGATGTCGCGGCCCTTTTCCGCCGCGCGCGGGTCCATCGCAATGCCGCTGACCCTGTGGCGGATATAGGTCGTATAGGACGGCTTGCTCATCTCGCCGTCCGAGACCACGTCGATGCCGGCTGCGACCTGCTGCGCCACGACGCCGTCGACCGCTTTGACCACCTCGGCCTCGAAGGCGTCGGGCTCGATCGCCTCGCCCTTCTCGCGACGGAGAATAAGGTCGATCAGCGACTTCGGTCGCGGCAGGCTGCCGGTATGCGTGGTCAGAATACGATCGGTCGAGGTCTTCATGGCGTGCTCCGGCATGGCGTTGTCGTGGTCTTTCGAGGCGGATAGTGTTCGCCCAAAGCCGAAGCGGCAAGGGAGAGAAATGCAATGCGGATCGTCGATTTGAGCCGGGAGCTTTATCACCGCACGCCGTCTTATCCCGGGCAGCCGCCCATCATCCACGGCATCTGGAAGACCCACGAGGAGGCGTTCGCCGAGTCCGGCAACGTCCAGGGCAACAGCGTGATGTTCTTCTCAATGCCCGACCACGGCGGCACCCATATCGACGCACCGCGGCATTTCGGCAAGAGCGGCACGCCGATCAACGAATATCCGCTGGAGAACTGCATCGTCCAAGGCATCTGCATCGATCTGCGCCACATCAAGCCGCGCGCCGAGATCACGCCTGCCGATCTCGAAGCCGCGGTGAAAGAGGCCGGCGTGCCGATTCCGAAAAAGGGTACGGTGCTATTGTGCACCGGCCATCACGCCCGCACCTTCCCGACCGCGGCCTACGCGACCGACAATCCGGGCGTCAACGTCGCGGCAACTGAGTGGCTGGCGCAGCAAGGCATCGTGCATTTCGGCATCGACTCGATGCGGCCGGGGCCGGAAGGCAAAGTGAACTCGCTGGTGCACAAAGCCTGCCTCGAGCTCGACATCACCCACATGGAAAGTCTGTGCAATCTCGAAGCGTTGCTCGGCCAAGGCGAATTCCAGTTCATCGGCCTGCCGCTGAAATGGCGCGAAGGCACCGGCTCGCCGATCCGCGCGGTGGCGGTGTTCGAGAAGTAAATCGCAATCCTGTCATCATCCGCGCAAGCGGATGATCCAGTAATCGATGGCGGTGCGATTCAACAAACAGGCGCGACGAATACTGGATGCTCCGCCTTCGCGGAGCATGACAAGTCAAGGGATCAGGAAACAAATCACATGCAAATCGGCCACAACCGCAAAATGACCGGGGCGCAATGCCTCGCCGACATGCTCGAGGGCTACGGCGTCACCCACGTGTTTCACGTGCCTGCCGTGCTGCGCACCACCTATGCCGAGATGGAGCGGCGCACCGAGATCAAGCGGCTGCATGTGCACGGCGAGAAGGCCGCAGCCTACATGGCCGACGGTTACGCGCGCGCCTCGGGCAAGCCGGGCATCTGCATGGCGCAGGTGATCGGCGCGCTCAATCTCGCCGCCGGCCTGCGCGACGCCTGGCTCGCCCATTCGCCGGTCATCGCCATGACCGGCGGCCGCGAGCCGAAGACGAAATTCCGCAAAGTGTATCAGGAGATCGACGACATGCCGGCGTTCGAGCCGGTGACCAAATTCAACGCCACGGTGGACGACGTGGCGCGATTCCCCGACATGGTGCGCCAGGCGTTCCGCACCGCGGTGACAGGCTGTCCGGGCCCCGTGCATCTGCAATTCCGCGGCAACGAGGGCCAGATCGATGCCGAAGAAGCCGACATGGAGCCGCTGGTCGAGCCGCAATTCGCACGCGTGCCGGCGTTTCGTCCGGAGCCCGATGAAGCAAGCGTGCGCGCGGCGCTGAAAATTTTGCAAGATTCCGCCCGCCCGGTGATTGTCGCCGGCGGCGGCGTGCGCGCTTCGGGCGCGGCGACGGAGCTCGTCGCGCTGGCCGAAGCGCTGCAAATCCCGGTGGCGACCTCACTCAACGGCAAGGATTCGATCCCCGGCAATCATCCGCTGTCGGTCGGCGTCGCCGGCACCTATTCGCGCGAGAGCGCCAATCGCGTGGTCAATGCCGCCGACCTGGTCTGCTTCATCGGCAGCGAGACCGGTGGCATGACCACGCACTTTTGGGCGGTGCCGAAGATCGGCACGCCGGCAATCCAGATCGACATCGACCCGGAAGCGCTCGGCCGCAATTACCCGCTGGCGGCGGGCGTCAACGGCGACGCCAAGGTGACGCTTGCGCGCATGCTCAAAATCGCCGACCGCGGCAGCGCGGCGAAACGCAAGAGCTGGGTGGCGGAGGCGCAAGGCCTGTGCGCCGAGTGGCGGCAGAAATACCAAGCCGCGCTCGAATCCGACGCCGTGCCGATGCGGCCGGAGCGGCTGTGCAGCGAGCTGACACGGCACGTGCCCGACGACGCCATCGTGGTGGTCGACACCGGCCATGCCGGCATGTGGATGGGCGGCATGTTCGACCTCACCTCGCCGCGGCAGAGCTATATGCGCAGCGCCGGCCATCTCGGCTGGGCGTTTGCGGCAGGCCTCGGCGCCAAATGCGCCTGCCCCGACCGGCCGGTCGTCACCTTCACCGGCGATGCCGGTTTTTGGTATCACATCGCCGAGGTCGAAACCGCGGCGCGCTGGAACATCAATGCGGTCACCGTGGTCAACAACAATGGCGGCGGCAACCAGTCCAAGCGCGGCTTCGACCGCGTCTATGGCGGCCAGCAGACGCCAAAAGCGCGCGAATTGTGGACTTTCAGCAAGGTCAATTTCGCCCGCCTCGCCGAGGACATGGGCGCGCTCGGCATCCGCGTCGAACAGCCCTCGGCATTCCCGGCGGCATTGGCCCAGGCACTCGCGGCAAATCGTCCCGCCGTCATCGACGTGGTCACCGATATCGAGGCCCTGGCGCCGACAGCCGTGGCGTAAGTTCCAGAACAAATCAGTTCAAATGCGGCCAATTTGGAACAGTCAAGGCTGACGGCCGGCCGGTCCGGTCACGCGCCGGTCACGAATTTGCAACTGATAAAGGCCACCGCCGCCTCGTTTGCGCCCGAGAAATGTGGAAAACTGACGGCGTAACGATCGCGCTATACGCAATCGATGAACACCGCACGGGAATCGGCAGTCCGTCTGCTGAAGCTGATGATGGTCGCGTCGCTGGTGCTGCCGGCGGCGCTGTACGGCTATGCGTCCTGGGTCAGCTATCGTGACACTCATGCCGCCGCCGACGAGCGCATCGAGCGCTCCCTTGAGGTGCAGCAGGAACAGGCGCTGAAAGTATTCGAGACCGTCGACCGCACCTTCGCCGAGGTCGACGAGGTCGTGCGCGGCATGTCCGACGACGAGATCCGCGCGGCGCAGCCGCGGCTGCATCCCCGCCTGGCGCAGATCGCCGACGTGATGCCGCAGCTGCAGGCCATCGTGCTGATCGGCCGCGATGGCCGGCCGCTCGCTTCCAGCGCGCTCGAATCGGTCAAGACCAGTGTCAATTTCGCCGACCGCGATTACTTCAAGGCCCAGGTCGACCGCAACATCGGCACCTATGTCAGCGACGTGCGCACGCCCAACCTGTCGAGCGTCGGCACCGATTTCTTCGATCTGTCGCGGCGGCTCGCCGCGCCGGACAAGTCTTTCCGCGGCGTGATCGCGGTCGCGGTGCGGCCGAAATATTTCGAGGATTTTTATAACTTGATCGGCCAGCCGCCCGGCAGTTTTTATGCTTTGGTGCGCGACGACGGTTCGCTGTTGGCGCGCTATCCGATCCGCGACAATCGCGCGCTGCGCTTGAGCCCGACGAGCGCGCTGCGCATGGCCATCGACCACGGCGTCACCACCGGTGTTTTCACCGTCAATTCCGAGGTCGACGGCGTGCCCCGGCGCGTCGGCTTCCGCAAGCTTGCCGGCTACCCGGTCTATGCGCTGTCCGGTATCAGCATCGCGGCGATCAACCACGAATGGTTGGCGGCCATGGGCGTGCATTTGATCTTCGGCTTGCCGGTGACGCTGTTGCTGTTTGCCGTGCTGTGGTTCGCCTTGCGCCGCACCCAGCGCCTGCACGACGAAGCCGAGCGCCGCGAAATGGCCGAAGGCGCACTGCACCAGGCGCAGCAGCTGCAAGCCATCGGCCAATTGACCGGCGGTGTCGCCCACGACTTCAACAATCTGCTGATGATCGTCAGCGGCAGCGTGCAGCGGCTGCGCCGCCACATCAAGGACGACAAGCAGATCCACCTGCTCGACGCGATCACGACAGCGACGCAGCGCGGCGAGAGCCTGACCCGGCAATTGCTGACATTCTCGCGCCGCCAGACCCTGCAGCCGAGCGTCATCGACCTCGCCGAGCAGCTGCCCGAGATCAAGGACATGCTCAGCCGCTCGCTGCGCGGCGATATCGAAATCAAGGTCGGCGTGCCGCGGCGGCCGTGCACCGTGAAGGTCGATCCGAGCGAGTTCGAGCTCGCTTTGCTCAATCTCGCCGTCAATGCCCGCGACGCCATGCCGTCGGGCGGCACGCTGACGCTGACCGCCAAGCCGGTCGTGCTGCGCGGCAAGGCCAGCGAAGAAGGTCTTGCCGGCGACTTCGTCGCCATCCGCGTCGCCGACAACGGGTCTGGCATTCCGGCCGACGTGCTGCCGCGGGTGTTCGAGCCGTTCTTCACCACCAAGGACATCGGCAAGGGCACCGGCCTGGGCTTGAGCCAAGTCTACGGCTTCGCCCATCAGTCCGGCGGCGCGGCGACCATCGCCAGCTCGGCACGGCGCGGCACCGTCGTCACCCTTTTTCTGCCGCGGACCTGGGAAGCCCCGGCGCAGCCGCAACAGCAATCCGCCGTCGTCGGCGCGAGGAAACACGCCGGCACCGTGCTGCTGGTCGAAGACAATGCGGAAGTCGCCGAGGTCGGCAAAGCCTATTTCGAAGAGCTCGGCTACACGGTCAAACAAGCCGCGAGCGCGCAAGCCGGCCTCGATTTTGTCGAGCGCGATCGCGACATCGATCTGGTGTTCTCCGACATTTTGATGCCCGGCGGCATGAACGGCCTCGAACTCGCCGACGCCATCCGCCGGCGCTTTCCGCACATCGTCGTGCTTTTGACCACGGGCTACAGCTCGAGCGCGCAGGACGCCGTGCGCCAAGGCTTCGCCGTGCTGCAAAAACCCTACGACCTCGCCGCGCTCGACCGCGCGCTACGCGAGGCGCAGCGCGCGGAGGCGCCGAAGCCGCAGGCGGCGGTGGGGTGACGCCAAATACGATTCACTTGTGATGCGGCTCGGGATCGATGCCGAGCGCGGTGAACACGCGGGTATGCATGTTGTAGAGCCCGATCAGCACGCTCAGTTCGACGATCTGCCGTTCGTTGAAATGGGGCTTGAGCGCATCGAACACATCGTCGGGCACGGCAATGTCGCGGGTCATGGCGTCGGTATAGGCCAACGCCGCGCGCTCGCGCGGGCTGAACGTTTTCGCTTGGCGCCAATCGGCGAGCGCGTCGCATTCGGCGTCGCTCAAGCCTTCGGGCGCCGAGAGCTGCGGTACGTGCTGCTTGAACACATAGGCCGTGCGGTTGAGATGAGCGACACGAACAATGACGATCTCGCGCAGCCGCCCCTCAAGCTCGACCTTGAACCGCGCCGCGCTAACGAAGTCGAGCCAGATCGCGGCTAGCGACGGCGTGTGCAGCAAGAGCTTATAGACGTTGATTAACGCCCCGCGCCGTCCGGCGCGGACTTTTGCGATCAGCTCGGCGAGCTCGGGGTGATCGTTTTCTTCGATGTAGGAGACGCGGGCCATAAAGCTTTCGGATTCTGGAGTGCGAGACGAGGCGCGGGTGGGATGGCCGACATTCGCATTGGCGCTTGCCGGGAACAAGCCGGCGCGGCGGCCGTTGCCCTGATGCCGGCCGGGTGAAGGGATATGCCAATGCCGGGTCCAATGCAGGCGTGGAACGCCTGGTGCGCGTTATCGCTGCAGACTGCGCGGCTGGGTTGGGAAGCGCAAGGCGTCATCGCGCTTCGCCTGATGCGCATGGCGGCGCAAAGCCCGGGAAACCAAACCGAAGCGCGCCGCATGGTGACCGAGAAAGTGGCGGCGCTCGCCGAGGCGCAAGCCGCAGCGGCCGCCGCCGTCATCAAAGGCGGCGAGAACCATCGCGTCGCGAAGAAAGTCTTGGGCGTTTACAAGAAGCGCGTGCGCGCCAACAAGCGGCGGCTGACCAGAACGTAGCGCGCCCATCCGGGTTACGCATGCCGCGAACATTCCGGCCGCACTCATAAGAATGATTCGTTCGCCGCGCGGAAGTTCATGTCAATCAACGACTTTTCGCATTTCGCCCAATGCGCCTTAGTGCGCGATTTGATCGCCGGTCCGTGCTGCGGTTCGATGGGAAGAGGTGACGAACGGTGAGAAGGAAATAGGGAAGAGCGAATAGAACGAAGCGAATAGAGAAAATCTTCGATCATTTGCAAATCGATTTGGCAGACTCGGGCGTAATGCGCCGCGAGAACGCGCTCCTATTTCACCTCTCCCCAGAGGGAAGAGGTCGAGCGAACGAAGTGAGCGAGGGTGAGGGGGGTTCGGAAGCTAGGGTTTTTCCGGTGCGCCCGAGCCCCCTCACCCCACCCCTCTCCCCTCTGGGGAGAGGGAGTCGCAAGCGTTGCGAGATGAAGTTAGCCTTCACCGATCTCTTTCAGAATTTCTTTGGTGTGCTCGCCGAGTCGAGGCGCTGGGCGATCCGACGCCATCGGCGCGCCGTCGAGCACGATCGGGCTGCGGATGCCGGGGCTGGTGCCGCCTCTGGCGGCGGGGTTTTTCAGGGTGAGCTTCATGCCGCGATGGATCACTTGCGGGTCGGCGAAGACCTGTTGCAGGTCGTTGATGGGGCCCGCGGGAATCCTGGCGGCTTCGAGCTTGTCCAGAATTTCTTCGCGCTTCAGCCGCGACGTCAGCGCGCAAAGCTTACCGACCAATTCGGCGCGATGGGCGAGCCGCCCTTTGTTGTCTTTGTACGCCTTAACCTCGGCGAGCTTCGGGTCGCCCAGGATGCCGCACAGCTTGACGAATTGCGCGTCGTTGCCGGTGGCGATGATGACGGCGCCGTCGGCGACCGGAAATTCCTGATACGGCACCAGGTTGGGATGGGCATTGCCGATGCGTTTGGGGATTTCGCCGGAGACCAGATAATTGAGCGCCTGGAACGCCAGCGTGCCGACGGTGGAATCGACCAGAGCGCAATCGACATAGCCGCCCTTGCCGGTCTTTTCCCGCCGCGCCAGCGCCGCCAAGATGCCGACCGCCGAATAGACGCCGGAAAAAACGTCGGCGACCGGCACGCCGACCCGCATCGGCGGACCGTCAGGCTCGCCGGTCATGCCCATAATCCCGCCGATGCCTTGCGCCATGAGATCATAGCCGGCGCGCGCCGCCGACGGCCCGGTCTGGCCAAAACCGGTCACCGAGCAATAGATTAGGCGCGGATTGTCGCGCGCGAGGCTTGCGTAATCGAGGCCGAATTTCTTCAGGCCGCCGACCTTGAAATTCTCGATCAGCACGTCGGAGCGCGCCACCAGTTTCTTGACGATGCGCTGGCCCTCGGGCGTGGTGAAATCGGCCTCGACCGAGCGCTTGCCGCGATTGGTGCAGTGAAAATAGGCGGCGCTCAGATGTCCGCCGTCGGCCGCCTCGACGAAAGGCGGCCCCCAGGCGCGGGTATCGTCGCCGGAGCCGGCGCGCTCCACCTTGATGACGTCGGCGCCGAGATCGGCAAGCAACTGGCCCGCCCAAGGACCTGCCAAAATCCTGGCCAGCTCCAGCACGCGCAAACCAGCCAACGGACCCGGCATTCGACAACTCCCCGGCAGCGGCGCGGACGGCCGCCGCACGGCGTTTTAAGTGGCGCAGTGGCGCGAATTTGTCCAGGCGGTGCGGTTAGTACACTGGCGACCGATCGGGATAGCGGCCTTCAGATGTGCCCTGTGCCGGACGGGCAACGTTAACTCGGCTTGTTTACAGTGTGACGCACCGCCAACTTGTCATGGCCGCCGGCGAGCATTAGCTAATTCGTGCCGGCGGATGGGAAGAATTCGGTGAATACGACCTTTTTCAGCGAGATGTTGCAGAGCATCGCCGACCGCGGCCGTGCCCTGATCCAGCGCCGCGAGCCGTCGCATGAGCGTTCGGCCGGCCTGTTGGAGCTGTGCGAGGCGCTGTTGTCCGGCCGCGGCGAGGCTTCCGGGGTGGCGCTGGCCCGCGACATCCTCGGCCGCTACGAGGATTTGACCATCGGGCCGCGCATCGCCTTCTTCGAGGCGCTCGCCACCACGTTCGGCTCCGACCGCGCCCGCATCGCCGACGCGATCAAAGCGTGGCAGCAGGCGCCGTCGGACGAAACCGCGGCCGAGCTGCACCACGTCAGCGAGCCGCGCCGGCTCGAACTGTTCCGCCGGCTCAATCTCGCGCCCGGCGGCACCGCGGCGCTGGTGCGCATGCGCGAACAGCTGATCGACGCCATGGATCACCGCGACGATCTCGGCGTCATCGACAACGATTTCGTCCATCTGTTCTCGTCGTGGTTCAACCGCGGCTTTCTGGTGCTGCGCCGCATCGACTGGTCGTCGCCGGCGATCGTTCTGGAAAAGATCATCCGCTACGAAGCGGTGCACGAGATCCGCGACTGGGACGATCTGCGCCGCCGCATCGATCCGCCGGACCGGCGCTGCTACGCGTTCTTCCATCCGGCGCTGGTCGACGAGCCGCTCATTTTCGTCGAAGTGGCGTTGACCCGCGAGACGCCGGCGGCGATCGCGCCGATCCTGTCCGGCAAACGCGACGAGATCGACCCGGAGCGGGCGACCACGGCGGTGTTCTATTCGATCACCAATTGCCAGCGCGGCCTTGCCGGAGTGAGCTTCGGGCATTTTCTGATCAAGCAGGTGGTCGAGGAATTGTCGCGCGAGTTCGGCAGGGTAGCCTCCTTCGTCACCTTGTCGCCGGCGCCGAATTTCGCCGAATGGCTCAAGCGCGAGCGCGCCAATCCGGCTTCGATCGCGATCGACGAGGATGATCGCGAGGTGCTGGCCGCCCTTGACGACGTCAACTGCTGGCGCGTGCCGGAGATCGCCGAGCGGGTGCGCGAGCCGCTGTTGCGCGCCGCCGCCTGGTATTATGTGCGCGGCCGCAACCGGCGCGGCCTGCCGCTCGATTCGGTGGCGCGCTTCCATCTCGGCAACGGCGCGCGGCTGGAGCGGCTCAACTGGCCCGGCGACACTTCGGAGCGCGCGCTGGCGCAGTCCTACGGCCTGATGGTGAATTACCTCTACGATCTCGGCTACATCGAGAAGAACCACGAGGCCTATGCGCAGCAGCATGCCGTCGTCGCCGCGAGCGCCGTGACGCGGCTCGTCCATGCGCCGGTGCGCGAAGTCGTGCCGGTGTCGGGCTGACCGTGCCGGACCTGCACGGCATTCTGGAAACCGTGCTCTACGTCGACTCATTCGAGCGCGCCTGCCCATTCTACGAACAGCTGCTCGGGCTCAACAGCGTCTATCGCGATCAGCGGCTGTGCGCCTACGATGTCGGCGGCCGCGGTTTGTTGCTGCTGTTCCTGCGCGGCCATTCGCTCGAAACCGTGCAAATGCCCGGCGGCACGATCCCGCCGCATGACGGCAGCGGCCCGGTGCACATCGCGTTCTCGATTGGCGCTGACGAGCTTGCCGCCTGGGAAGCGCAACTGGCCGAAACCGGTATCGCCATCGAAGGCCGCACCACGTGGCCGCGCGGCGGCGTCAGCATTTATTTCCGCGATCCCGATCATCATCTCGTCGAACTAGCGACGCCGGGATTATGGCCGGGTTATTAGGACTTGCCGTAGACCGACACGATGGCGCCGCGGGTGACGCGGTTTTCGGGCGAAGCCAAAAATGCGATCGTCGCCGCGACCTCCTCGACCTTTGGCCACAGCGCGTAATCGGCTTTCGGCATGGCCTGCCGATTGGCCGGCGTGTCCATGATCGAGGGCGCCACGGCGTTGACCAAAATGTCGTCCTTGACGACTTCCTCGGCAAGCGCCGCGGTCAGCGCCGCGACCGCGGCCTTGCTCGCGGTATAGGCCACCATGCCGGCGCCGCCGCGCCACTCCAACCCGGCGCGGGCCGAGACATTGACGATGCGGCCGCCCCCAGTCATGGCGCGCACAGCGGCACCGCAGCACAGCGCGCAACTGACGAAATTCATATCGATCTGCTGGTGAAGCATCGCGGCCGTGGTTTCGCGCAACGGCGCCGCGGCAAAGCCGCCGGCGATGTGGATCGAAGCCCACAGCGGCGCGATCCCTTGATAGAGGCGCCCAACGGCCGCCTCGTCGGCCAGGCTGCCGGTGACCGTGAGCCGCACGCCCTTGTGATCGCGCAGCCGGAAACGTTGCGCCTCGGCCTTATTGAAGCAGGGCACATGGCAAATCGCGCCGGCGCCGAGCAGCGCCTCCACGACAGCGCTGCCGAGCGCGCCCGCTCCGCCGGTGACAACGATGTGACGATCGCGAAAATCCATGCCCCATCATCGCCGATCCGCCATTCCAGGCAAGCGGGGCCGGCAAGAAATCTCTATCATCGGCGCCGGGGGTGGAGCAGTGGCTGACTTCGATCTCGCGGTCATCGGCGGCGGCATCAACGGCACCGGCATCGCGCGCGACGCCGCCGGCCGCGGTTTGCGGGTCGTGCTGGTCGAGCAGAACGACTTGGCGTCCGCCACGTCGTCGGCTTCCTCGAAGCTGATCCATGGCGGGCTGCGCTATCTTGAGCACTACGAATTCCGCCTGGTGCACACCGCGCTGAAGGAACGCGAGGTGCTGTTGCGGGTGGCGCCGCACCTGATCCGGCCGCTGCGCTTCGTACTGCCGGTGAACGAGGCGCGGCGCTCGGCGCTCATGCTGCGCCTTGGCCTGCTCATTTACGACTGGATCGGTTGGCGCCGGATCTTGCCCGGCACGCGCGAGCTCGATCTTCTGACCGACGCCGCAGGCGCGCCATTGCGGCGCAGCTTCCATCACGCTTTCGAGTATTCCGACTGCTTCGCCGACGACGCCCGCCTCGTCGTCCTCAACGCCGTCGACGCCGCCGAACGCGGCGCCACCATCCGCACGCGCACGCGCGCCGCGCGCGCCGAACGCGGCGATGCCTGGCGGCTCATCCTCAATGCGCGCGGCCGCCGCGAAGAGCTGACGGCTCGGGTGCTGGTCAATGCCGCGGGCGCCTGGGTCGAGACGCTCGCCGAGACCGTGCTGCGGCTGCGGCAAAAGCCGCATCTGCGCCTCGACAAGGGCAGCCATATCGTCGTGCGCCGGCTCTACGACCACGACCGCGCCTATATCCTGCAGGCCGCCGACGGCCGCGTCGTGTTCACCATCCCGTTCCAGCGCGATTTCACGCTGATCGGCACCACCGACCAGACATTCATCGGCGATCCCGCAGCCGTGCTGCCGACGGGTGAAGAAATCGAGTATCTATGCGGCGTGGTGAACGAATATTTCCGCAGCGTCATCAGCGCCGCCGACGTGGTGTGGGCCTATGCCGGCGTGCGCTCGCTCTACGACGACGACGCGCGCCAGTCGAAAGACGTTCGTTCTCAAGATCTGGGCCGCGAATATGTGCTGAGCCTCGACGAGCGCTCCGGCGAGGCGCCGCTGCTCACGGTCTATGGCGGCAAGATCACGACCTACCGCCGCCTCGCCGAAGAGGTCATGGCGAAGCTCGCGCATTTCTTTCCGCGCACGCGGCCGTGGACCGCGCACAGCCCATTGCCGGGCGGAGATTTCGTCTATGACGGACTGGAAACGCTGGTGGCGCGCACGCAGCGGACCTGGCCGTTCCTCGGTCCCGATCACGCGCGCCGTCTCGCGTCCAGTTATGGCACGCGCGTCAATGACGTGCTCAAGACCGTGAAGCAACCGGACGATCTCGGCATGCGCTTCGGCGCCGATCTCACCGCCATCGAGGTGCACTACCTGATGGACAAGGAATGGGCGCGGACCGCCGACGACGTGCTGTGGCGCCGCTCAAAACTCGGCCTGCGTTTTAACGATGCCCAGCGCATGATACTCGATCGTTTCATGGCGGCGGGTTGAGTGCTTTCGGGCATTCAAGGAGGGAGCGCGCGATGTTCTACGAACCCGACAAAGACGATCACGGCCTGCCGTTCAATCCCTACAAATCGATCGTGGTGCCGCGGCCGATCGGCTGGATCTCCACCATCAGCCGTGACGGCATCGTCAACCTGGCGCCGTTCAGTCAGTTCAACAATCTGGCCTACGATCCGCCTTACGTGATGTTCTCGGCGAACTCGTTTCCGGAAAGCGGCCGGCGCAAGGACAGCGTCAAGAACGCCACCGACACCGGCGAGTTCGTCGTCAACATGGCGACCTATGCGCTGCGCGAGGCGGTCAATATCACCTCGCAATTTGTGCCGCCGGAGGTCGACGAGGCGGCGCTGGCGGGCCTCGAAATGATCGGCTCGCGCATCGTCAAGCCGCCGCGGGTGGCGGCGTCGCCGGTGCATCTGGAGTGCATATTTCATTCTTCGACCGCGTTGCCGGCGCGCACGCTCGACGGCGTCCATCACGTCGTCATCGGCCGCGTCGTCGGCGTGCATATCCGCGACGACGCGCTCACGCCCGAGGGCAAGCTCGACGTGGTGAAAATCCGGCCGCTCGCCCGCCTCGGCTATCACGACTACACCAGCGTTGAGTCTTCGTTCACCATGCGGCCGAGCGGGCCCTATGCCGCGGTGCGCGACGCCGGCCTCGAAGGCCGGCCGATCCGCGCCCGCAAGACCGGCAGCGATTGATCGATAGAATTTTACCGATCCATTTCACGCCAAAATTATGAAATTGTGATCAGTTTGGCTCGCGGGGAATTCAACGCCGACGCATTGCAGGGATTTTATGCAGCCGGTTACCAGCCAGTTTACGCAGCAGCTCGAAGCGCTGAAGGTGCTCATCGTCGATGACGAGGCCACCATGCGCAAGGTGACGAAATCGCTCCTGCAAGTGACCGGTGTCCAGACCATTTACGAGGCTAACGACGGCCGCAGCGGCCTCGAAGCCATCTGCCGCTGGGCGCCGGACGTCGTCATTCTCGATTGGTCGATGCCGAGCCCCGACGGCCCGGAATTCGTGCGCCAGGTGCGCGCGCCCGGCCGTTTCCCCTACCCCGACGTGGCGATCATCATGCTCACCGCGCACGGCGAACGTTCGCGGGTGGTCGAGGCGGTGCGGCTTGGCGTCAACGAATTCCTGCTCAAGCCGGTGTCCTCGACGGCGCTCTTGGCGCGGCTGGTCTCCATCCTCGCCAAGCCGCGCGAGATGGTGAGGAAGGGCGACAACTACGTCCCGGCACCGCGCAAAATGTCGAGCTACAAGCCGGAGAACGATCCGGCTCTGGACGACGTCGTATTCGTCTGATTCGACACCCGGCACACAGACCATGACCGAAACTCCGTCAAAGAAAAACATCGCCGATCAGATCCAGTCGCTGGCGGTACTGGTGGTCGATGACAACCAGTACATGCGCAAGATGATCCGCAATCTGCTGGTCAATTGCGGCATCAAGGACATCTACGAGGCCAATGACGGCATCGCGGCGCTTGACGCCATCCGCAGCATCGCCCCGGACGTCGTCATCCTCGATTGGGAAATGCCGCTGTTGAGCGGCGCCGAGCTGGTGCGCATCGTCCGCTCGCCCGGCGTGTTTCCGATGCCCGACGTGCCGATCATCATGCTTAGCGGCCACGGCGAGCGCTGGCGCGTCGTCGAGGCGGTGCGGCTCGGCGTCCACGAATACCTGATCAAGCCGGTTTCGGCGAAGGCGCTGTACGACCGCCTGGTCTCCATCATGATGCAGCCGCGGCCAGTGGTGCAGCTCGGCGATTATTACGGCCCGGAGCCGCGCAAGTTGATGACCGAAGGCCTCGACGATGCGCCCATTGTCGAGACCCCGTCGGTTGCGATGATCGATTGATCGCCACCGGGCCGAGCCGCCCGGTCATTTCCAGTCAGCGGAAAAATGCTCTAGCTTGTCGGCGCCGCCGGGGATGCGAGCCGTAGCCGCTAGAGTATGATGCCGACCGTTCGATCGAAACGTAGTTTTGCGCCGTGGGCGGACCCGACCGAGCGCCCGCTATTGCGCATCGAGGATGTGAGCAAGCGCTTCGGCAGCAGCGCGGCGGTCGATAAGCTTTCCCTCGACATCTATCAGGGCGAGTTCTTTGCGCTGCTCGGGCCGTCCGGTTGCGGCAAGACCACGCTGTTGCGCCTGATCGCCGGTTTCGAGCGGCCGGATTCCGGCCGCATCCTGCTCGACGGCGTCGACCTTGCGGCCGTGCCGCCCTATCGCCGCCCGGTCAACATGATGTTCCAGAACTACGCGCTGTTCCCGCACCTCAATGTCGAGGCCAATGTCGCGTTCGGCCTCAAGCAGGAGGGCCTCGCCAAAGCCGAGATCGCGCAGCGCGTCGCCGACATGCTGGCCATGGTGAAGCTGGAAAGTTTTGGCCGGCGCAAGCCGCACCAGCTGTCCGGCGGCCAACGCCAGCGCGTGGCGCTGGCGCGCGCTTTGGTGAAGCGCCCGCGCGTGCTGCTGCTCGACGAGCCATTGGCGGCGCTCGACAAGAAGCTGCGCGACCAGACCCGTTTCGAGCTGATGGATCTGCAACGGCGGCTCGGGCTCACCTTCGTCATCGTCACCCACGACCAGAGCGAGGCCATGATCGTCGCCGACCGTATCGGCGTGATGGACCGCGGCTGGCTCCGGCAAGTGGCGCGGCCCGCGGAAATCTACGAGCAGCCGAATTCGCGCTGGGTCGCCGACTTCGTCGGCGACGTCAATGTGTTCGAAGGCCGCGTCGGCGAAGACGGCTTAAGCGTCGAAGGCACGTCCGCCGGCACGCTGCGCGTCGCCGCGAAGATCGATGCCAAGCCGGGCGCGACGGTTTGGCTGGCGGTACGGCCGGAAAAGACGCGTATTGCAGTCGAACCGCCGCAGCAACCATCGCCCGAAAACTGCGCCGCCGGAACTATCGTCGATATCGGCTATCTCGGCGAGCTGACCATCTACAAATTGCGCCTCGCCGACGGCGCGGTCGTGACCGCAGCTATCGCCAATACCGGCCGCGGCGGCGAGCGCCCGATCGATTGGGACGAGCGCGCATGGATGAGCTTTTCGCCCGAAGCCGTTATCGTGCTGACCAAATAAAGCCGCGGCGCACGCCATGATCCCGAAACGATCTTTTGCGGAAAAACTCGTGGTCAGGCTTCCCTACGCGTGGCTATTGGTATTTTTTCTGGTGCCGTTCCTGATCGTGCTGCGGATCAGCCTATCGCAGCCGGCCCTGGCGCAGCCGCCCTACACGCCGCTCCTTGATCTCCTGGCCGGCTGGCACGGCGTTACAGCCTTTTTCGGCGCGCTGTCGCTCGACAACTACGCCCTCATCGGCTCCGATCCGCTCTATCTTTTGTCCCTCGTGAAGAGCGTTGAGATCGCCGCGTTCTCGACGCTATTCCTGCTGACCATCGGTTATCCGATCGCCTACGGCATCACGCGCACACCGCGCCGCGTCCAGGCGGTGCTCATGACGCTGGTCATGCTGCCGTTCTGGACCGCGTTCCTGATCCGCATCTATGCCTGGATGAACATTTTGCAGCATGATGGGCCGCTCAATCAGCTGCTCCTGGCGCTGCATCTCGTCAACACGCCGCCGGTGTGGCTCTCGACCGACACCGCCATCTATATCGGCATCGTCTATTCATACCTGCCGTTCATGGTGCTGCCGCTCTATGCGACGCTGGAAAAGCTGGACGAGTCGCTGCTCGAAGCGGCGGCCGATCTCGGCTGCCCGCGCCGCAAGATTTTCTGGGAGGTGACGCTGCCATTGTCTGCGCCTGGCGTCTTGGCCGGCGCGCTATTGTGCTTCATCCCCGCGGTCGGCGAATTCGTCATTCCCGACCTGCTCGGCGGCTCGCAGGCGCCGATGATCGGGCAGACCATCTGGACCGAATTTTTCGGCAACAAGGATTGGCCGGCCGCCGCGGCCGTCGCCGTCGCGCTGATCGGGCTATTGGTGACGCCGATCGTCATCTTCCAGCACCAGACCATGCGCACGGCGGAGCGAGGCTGACCATGCGTAAAGTCTCCGCATTCAATCTCGCCGCGATCGTGCTCGGCCTCGTCTTTCTTTATCTGCCGATCGCCATCCTGGTGATCTACTCGTTCAACGCCTCGCGGCTGGTCGCGGTCTGGGGCGGCTGGTCGACGCGCTGGTATGCCGAGCTCATCAATGACGCGCCGCTGCTCGATTCCGCCTTCATCAGCATCCGCCTTGCGCTGGTTTCGGCAACCGCGGCGACGATCCTGGGCACGCTCGCGGCGGTGGCGCTGGCGCGGTTCGGCCGGTTCCGCGGCCGGCTGCTGTTTGCGTCGATGATCTATGCGCCGCTGGTCATGCCGGAAGTCATCACCGGCCTGTCCATGCTGTTGTTGTTCGTGGCGGTTGCGATCGACCGCGGCTTCTGGACCGTTGCCATCGCGCATACCACCATGGCGATGTGTTTCGTCACCGTGATCGTGCAGGCGCGGCTCGTCGATTTCGACATGAACCTCGAAGAGGCGGCGATGGACCTCGGCGCCACGCCGCTCGACACGTTCCGCGCCGTGACCTTGCCGCTGATCCTGCCGGCGATCGCCGCCGGTTGGATGCTCGCCTTCGCGCTGTCGCTCGACGACCTGGTGATCGCGAGCTTCACCACCGGGCCTGGCGCGACGACTTTGCCGATCCGCATCTATTCCGAGGTCCGCCTCGGCGTGAAGCCGGAGATGAACGCGGTCTGCAGCATCATGATCGGCGTCGTCGGCATTGCCGTCATCGCCGCCTCGCTGCTCGCCAAGTTCAATATAGTGCGAGCAACACCAGCGCGGCCGTAATAAATAGCCGCTGGATCAATCCCTGCTCTCGCCCGGCGGCCGGAACAAATAGAACAGGAACCACAACGGCACGATCACCAGCGAGCCGAGCAGCAGGTTGGGCAGCGCCCAGGCAAAACCTTCGCGGGCCAGCTCCTCGATGCGCTCCAGCGACAGCCCCGCGGTCTTGATCAGCTCACCTGTGGAAATGCCGAAATGCGCCAGGATCGTGCCGACGATCAGCGAAGCGACCAGCACCTTGACCAGAGTGCGAGTGAGGCGGTTGAGCATCTTGCGCCCGTCGCGGGCAGCAAACCCGCGCTGATTCGTGCGCGGGAATCATAGAGCATGATCCCGAAAAGTGGTTACCGGTTTTCGGAAAAGATCATGCTCAAAAGCAAGCAGAGCATGATGCTCGAAAAAGCCTGCCCCGCGCGTTATTTGGGCGACGCGGGAGCCGCAGCCGGGGCGGCGGCGGGCTCGGCCGGCGGTGCCGCCATCAGCTGATCGATCACGGAACGGACCGCGTCGCCGGCGGTGCGGCCTTTGACGGCATCGAGCAGCGGCGCGGCCGCCCCCGAATGGCGGATCAGGCTCTGCGGATCGGGCAGCATGATCGGGTCGTCCCAGCGGCCCTGCACCACGAACGGCAGCTCGAACTCGTTGGTGGTGGCGCTCGAGATCAAGGTCGCGGTGCCTTTGAGGTCGAGATCGCGCATCGGCACGGAGGCCTGGCCGCCGACCGCGAGCCGCACCACCGGCCCGTCGATATGCATGTCCTGCACCGCCACTACGCCGTGGTCGATCGCCAGATTCAGCACCAGCTGGTCGAACGGCGTACGCCCGGAGCGGAAATCGCCGTTGCCGGAGAGCGGCCGGCGCTCGAGCCGTCGCAGCAATTGCTCGACATTGAGGCCGACCAATGCGCCGTCGTGCGCGGTGAGGCTCGCCGTACCGTTGAGCGTGTTGGTCATCGCCAGAACGGAATCGCCCGCACCGTCGATGTCGAGCGTCAGGTTGCCACGACCGGAGACTTTCTGAATGCCGAGCACCTGGCCAAGACAGCTTTCCAGATCGACGTCGACGAATTGCACGTGGGTCATCGCTTCGGCGCCGCCATTGGCGCTGGCGATACCGACGGCGCCCTTCACGACGCCGCCGAAGGCTTGCGATTCACCGATCGTGACGTCGAGCTTGCCGTCGCGCATATTCGCCGCGACCGCGGTGCGGCCCAACCGCGCGTTGGCGATCTTGATGCTCGCCGCCGAGAGCCGCAGGTCGAGATTCAAATCGGCAAGCCCGTCCAGCGCGATCGGCAGTTGATCCCAATTGCGCTCGTTGGTGGCCAGCAATCGCATGCCGGTGACATAGGGCGTCAGATCCAGCGCGTCGGCCGCCAGCGTGCCTTGGACCATGCGGTGATCGCCGGCCGAGAGCGTCAGCACGCCCTCGGCGGTATTGCCGTCGAGCTCAACGTTGACGTTGGCGAGCGAAATCACGCCGCCGCCGATCGTGCTCTGCGCCCGCAAGGCAAAACGGCCGAAGCCGCCGAACGGCACTTTACTTTTGCCGGTCCAGCGCAAGGCGTCGCGCAGTGACGGCGCGTCGACGCCCAAGGTGCCCTCGAGCTTGAGTGTCGGCTCCGCGCTCGATGCGCCGTCGAAGGCGAGATTGAGCGGCGCGGCCGCGAGCCGCACCTTGACGCCGGAGCGCTGGCCCGACAGCGCGGCGAGAAAATCGGTGAGCGTGAGGCTGGCCTCGACCGGTTCGCCATGCCAGACGAGATGGCCGTTGGCGCCGAAGCTGCGCGAGATCGACGGCCACGCGACCTGGAATTCCACGTTGTCGAGCCGTTCGATGTAGCCTTTCTCGGAGTCACGGACGACGATGGTGCCGTCGTTGATGCCGATCTCCGAGAACGACGCGGTGCGGCCGGGATTGGGCGCCAGCGCGCGCGCGAGCGATCCGATCAGCCCGGACCAGTTCGACTGGCCGTCGGGCAAAAAGGTGACGGTGATCGTCGGCCGCACCAGCGTCACGTCGGCGATCTCGATCCGTCCGGCGAGCAGCGGGAAATAACGCAGCCGCGCGGTCAGCTCGTCGGTGACCACGGCCGGCTCGCCGGTGCGGTCGTCGCCGAGCAGCACGTTGCGGAAGGTCACGGTTCCGGAAGGGAACAGCGACACCGAAACGTCGCCGCGCAGGATCGGATCGAGTCCAGTGACAGCCTGGATTTGTTTGGCGACCGCGTCGCGCACCACCGCGGCCGGCATGAGAAATGACAGCGCGATCAGCGTGACGAACGCCACCGCGACCATGGCGGCAGCGGCAATGGCGAGGCGTTTCAAGCCGGTAGCCACGGGCAAGGGACGCACATCCGATGTTGCAGGACCCGACGAAATATACCGAGCGGTCGGTACACTGCAAACGTGCTCGACATCTGTGTCGCTTTCGTGGCCGGGGCCACCGCAAACCACTGCCAAATGTCGGATTTAAAACAAAAAATGGCCTTGGCGCCAAGTTGCGTGGCGCCAGGTCGCTCGGCGTGGGCTCGAAGCCGGCGCAGCCTTAGCGGGCGGCAGCGCGAAGCGGCAAAGCCTCGTGCGCCTGCGCCACCTCGGCGATCATTTTTTTGATGATGGCCTGGCCGAACGAGTTGAAGTTTTCTGCCACCATGACGAAGGCGCTCGGGCCGCCGACCACGTTGTTGCGATAATAATTGGCGAGACCGCCCGGCGGATTCGTGTGGTCGGGATTCCACGACATCGGGTTGTCGCTGAGGATCACGAGTCCGTTGATGGTGATGCCTTTGGCCACCGCCTCGTCGCGCAGCGTGGCGATGTCGCGGCCGGCATTGTTGGTGCCGTCGCCGGAGACGTCGATGGTGCGGCGCGCCGCCTCAAAGGGCGCCTTGTCGAACTGGCCCATGGCGAATTCAATCGCGCCTGAGATCGAGGTGCGGTCGGCGAACGAGCGCGGCGCCTCCAACAGGCGGTCGCCAAAACCTTTTGCCGAATCCGCGTCTCCGATCGTGGTCCAGTCGATCACCACCTTCTGCGCGCCGACGCCGGACCATTCCACGAAGGTCAAGCCGATGCGGCCGGTGCGGCCGGTGCGGATGGCGTCAAGCACGTGCGGATCGGCGACCGCGGCGGCGTAGCCCTCGCGCTGCAGCTGGAATTTGCTGGCGTCGATGCTGCGCGATACGTCGACCGCCAGCACCAGAAGCAGGTCGACATCCTCGGCGGCCCGCGCCGCCGCGGGAACCAAGATGGCGGCCAAGATGGCAGCAAAGATCGCGGCAAAGACGAGCGACACCAGGAAGGTTCTGATCGTGCGCATGATCACACCTCACCGAGGTTGCCGCCCGGCCCGGCGCAAGCCTCGACCAGGTAAGTTTAGCCGATTCCGCGGCGCGGGTACCGTCGGATGACGGCCGGTGGATAGCTTTCGGCCGCTTGCAGGCTAATTCGTGACGACGCGGCTTGGCGGAAAGGTGATTTCGACCAGGGTGCCGGCGTTCGGCGCGCTCTTGATGTGGAAATTGGCGCGGTTGGCCTCGGCCAGCGCCTTGGTCAGCGGCAAGGCCAGCCCGGTTCCGCCGGAGCCCCAGCTGCCCGACGTCGCCACTTGGCGGAACGGCTCGAGCGCCGCCTCGATGTCTTTCTCGCTCATGCCGACGCCGGTATCGCGCACGCGGAGCACGACTTCGCTGCTGTCGGAGACCGCGGTGGACACGATCACCTGGCCGCCCGGCCCGGTGAACTTGATCGAGTTGGCCAACAGATTGAGCACGATCTGGCGCAGCGACCGCTCGTCGGCGACCACCTGCGGCAATGCCGGCGTCAGCGAAGTGCGGATGATGATGCGGGCGCGGTTGGCCTGCGGCTGCATGATGCCGACGCATTGCTGGGTGAGATCGTTGACGCCGACATTGCCGAAGCTGAGATCGAGCTTGCCGGTCTCGACCTTGGACAGATCGAGCAGATCGTTGAGCAGCGAAACCAGATGCGTGCCGGCATTGTGGATGTCCTTGAGATAGTCGCGGTAGCGCTCGTTGCCGATCGGGCCGAAGCGCTCCGCCATCATGACTTCGGCGAAGCCGGTCATGGCGTTGAGCGGCGTGCGGATCTCATGACTGATCTTGGCGAGGAAATCGGCTTTGGCGGCCGCTGCCTTTTGCGTTTCGCGCTTGGCGTTGCGCAGCTCGGTCTCGGCGGCGGCAAGCGCAAGCTCGGTGGCGCGGCGGCCTACCGCGTTCAATCCATTGGTCAGGGTGAGTGCCAGCGCCGCGGCACCGTTCCACGGCACCGAGAACAGCCGGCCGTCGACCGCAACCGTGTCGCCGCGGCGTGTCATGATCGACAGCGTCTGCGCGCCGGTACTTTCCGCGAGCGCATCGGCACCGCGCTCGACGAACAAAGAATTCAACCCGCCGGCGGCTTGGAGCGCGGTGAGATCGTCGTAGCCGGTCGTTTCGAGGAAATGGCGATTGGCGTAGAGCAGCGCATCGTGCCGATAAACCAGCACGCCGATCGGAAGACGGTCGAGCAGCGATGGATCGATGACGGCGGCCGGTTGCGGCTGCGCCGCGGCAGCTGCGACCGCTTCGGCTGCAACAGGGCTCTTGGCTTCATCCGCGCGCTGCGGCGGCTCCTCGGATGAGGTCAGCGCGGCCGCGGATTCGGCGGCTTGGGCCGGCGGCTTCGGCGCTTCGGCCAGCGCACCTTCGGCATCAGGCGCAGCGGCAGCGGGCGCCTCTGGCGCACCGCGCAGCCGCGCGTTCAGTTCCTGCGCCAGTTCGCGGAACGCCCTGCGCTCCACCGGACTGAGCGTCGGCGCTTTCGGTTCCGCAGGCGGCGCCTGACGGAATGGCACCACATTGGCGGCGGCCGGCGCGATATTCAGCGTCGCGCGCTCGGGCCGCGTTACCGCCTCGGCGGCTGCAGGGCTTTGCGGCGCCGAGGACGCGGTGTCATCGGTTTCCGGCGCCGCCATGAAGCCGATCGGCTGTTCGCGGCGCGTGCGCGCCAACTGGTTGATGCGGGCAATGTCGCGGCAGACGCCAAATCCGCGATAGCCGCGAAAGCTGCGGTCGCGATCGAACACCGGCAGGCCCGACAGCTCGACCGGCAGCCGGTCGCTGGTTTCATCCACCGGCCAGGGAATGACGATGCCGCTCCAGGTCTCGTGGCTCGCCACCGCACGCGCGATCCGATTGTCGGGATCGAGTTTCAGCTCGGCGGCGATCTCGCTCCAGGTGCGGCCGAACGCTGCCGTGGTTTTCGGTCCGACCAGTTCGATGAATTCATCGGAGCCGACGACGAAGCGGCCGTCGGCATCCATCTGCCAGACGAACCGCAACGGGTGACGCCGTTCGATGATCGGCTCGGCGGGCGAAGTAGTTTGCGGCGCCGGCGGAGTCGGCGCTGCTACCGACGCTTCAGGCGGAGCTGACGGAACAACGGTCTCTCTCGGCTTCACATCCGGCGCTTCGATAAGCGCAGCTTGCGGCTGCGGCAAGCTGAGCACCAGTACGCGCGTCGGTCCATCACCGAGATGTTGCAAATTGGATTCGAGGATGCCGAGCGCCGACAATGAATTTGCTCCGCCAAGCTGTGCGCGCGCCGCTACCGTGGCGTGAATGAGCGCGCCGTCGGCCGCGAACACGGCGAGCGGCTCGTCATCGCCGAACAGGCGGCGGACACGTTCGGCAAGCGGCAGCGCCGGCCCCGCCGGCTCGGTCGCGGCGATTAGGACTGCGGCCTTGCCATCGGCAACAACGAGGCGCGAGCAGGCGCAGGTCAGCGCGCGACCGAAGCCAAGCCCAAACCCGCGCAAACGCTCGAGGCGCGGCGGGCCGGCCGACGGCAAGGTGGCGGCGAGGCGGATGATCTGCGCGGCGGCCGGGTTGTTGGCGTCGAAGCGGCGCTGCACGCATTCACGCGTATCGCCAGCGCCAAATAGCGCCGCGCCGGCCGCATTCGCCCACAGCACCCGCGAGGCATCGGCGCTCCACAACCAAGCGGGCCATGGGCTCGTCGCCAGCGCCGCAAGTCGCGGATCACGCAATAGGGCGAGCTCTGACTCTACAAACGTCATGCGACGGAACTCGTTGCCTAAGGAATTCTTAATAGTGCGGGGGCGCTGCGGCGTCCATGGCGCGAAGCCGTCCGCCGCGGGCCTTGGCAGGATAACCTTAATCGCGGCGCCCCATCGCCCGGACGCGCCATTTGGACCTTGCATGTCCGAGGCGAAATTAAGCTAGGATCACCCTGCCCCCTTTTGCGGAGTACACCCATGGCCAAGGACCCCTTCGAGCAATTCGCAATCCCCAACGAGATGCGCAGCTTCGCCGAGCAGAGCGTGGCGCAGGCCCGTCAGGCCTTCGACGGCTTCCTGCAAGCGGCAAACCAGGCCATGGGCCAGTTCCAGGGGCAGGCTCAGGCGGCGCGTAGCGGTGCCCAGGAGATCGCGCAGAAGTCGATGACCTATGCCGAGCAGAACGTGGCGGCGACCTTCGATTTCGCGCAAAAGCTCATGCGCGCCAAGGACGCAGCCGAGGTCATGGCGTTGCAATCGGAGTATCTCACCCGCCAGATGCAGACGATTTCGACCCAGGTTCAGGATCTTAGCCAAAGTGCCGCCAAAATGGCGATGGAAGCTGGCAAACCTAAGACCTGATTGCACCGCGCGAATTTTCGCCCGAGACCCGGTTACGGAGCGAAAATACACGGTATTTCAAATATTTATGTCATTTTGTGCAATGCAATATTTCCTGTTGCATTGCACCAAAAACGTGCTATATAGAATGTCTGGAAACCCCGGGTTTGAACACGCTCAGCGTTCGACCGAGGGATCAGCAGCGAGGCGCACCGGCTTCGCGCAACAGTTCAAGGACACCGATCATGGTTGAAGCCAGCACAGCCCCCAAAGCGAAGACGAGCAAGCCCGCAACGGGCGCGTTCGAAATGCCGAAATTTGAAATGCCCAAGTTCGACATCCCGAAGGTCGAGATGCCGGCCGCCTTCCGCGAATTCGCCGAGCGCGGCGTCGCTCAGGCCAAGGACACCTACGAGAAGATGAAGGCCGCCGCCGAAGAGGCGACCGACGTGCTCGAGACCACCTATTCGACCGCCAGCAAAGGCGCCGCCGACTACGGCCTCAAGGTCATCGAGGCGACGCGCGCGAACACCAACGCCGCATTCGATTTCTATGGCGAACTGTTCACCGCGAAGACGCTGTCGGAAGTGATCGAGCTGTCGAGCGCGCATGC
Organism: Xanthobacteraceae bacterium; assembly: GCA_050010715.1. Lineage (GTDB taxonomy): Bacteria > Pseudomonadota > Alphaproteobacteria > Rhizobiales > Xanthobacteraceae > BOG-931. The sequence goes on from JBEKKM010000004.1 coordinate 43,815, forward strand.
GCGCAAGCAGTTCGAGGCGCTCACGGCGCAGAGCAAGGAACTCGGCGCGCTGGCGCAGAAGGTCGCCACCGAGACCGCGGAGCCAATCAAGAGTGGTATGAACAAGGCATTCAGCAAGGTTGCGTAAGGTCGACGTTTTCGACCTGTTCCACCGCGTAATGGTGAGGGAAAAGCCCGGGTTTGCGCCCGGGCTTTTGCTTTATGGCGGCGCTCGCGGCGCGACCTTGAGCCTTGCCAAAATACAGCATTGCCCATAGGTTCCGCGCGCTTGCCGACCGCGAGCCCGTGCAGCTGTAGCTCAGTTGGTTAGAGCGCTTGACTGTGGATCAAGAGGCCGGTGGTTCGAGTCCACCCAGCTGTACCATCCAGACCAGCGAATATTGCCGCTATTCTCCCATGAGGCGCGCGGCCGTGCGCCGCGGCCCTCGTTGCCGTGCGGGATGAGCATCGGCTCTCCAATTTTTTCAGATTCAAGCAATGGCGCATTGCCGGCTCCGGCGACACCGAGTGTCATGAGTTTGGTTTTGGCCTTGGTTTCTGGGGCTTGCTCCGTTGCCATGCTCCGACAACAATACCACCCGCGTGACCTTCGTTCCCTCGTTTCATGGAGGATCGACCCATGTCGGGCATCCATCACGTCACGGCGATTTCCGGCAAGGCCGCGCGCAATCTGGATTTTTATACCGGCGTCATCGGGCTGCGCTTCGTCAAGAAGACGGTGAACTTCGACGATCCCGGCACCTATCATCTCTATTACGGCGACCGGGTCGGTCACCCCGGCACCATCCTCACATTCTTTCCGTGGGAGCACGCGGCGCCGGGGCGCGGCGGCATCGGCCTGGCGCAGCAAACGACGTTTCGCGTCCCGGCAAGCGCGATCGGCTATTGGGCGCACCGGTTTGTCGAGAACGGCGTAACCCATGAGGCGCCGGAAAAGCGCTTCGGCGACACGGTGCTGTCGTTCACCGATCCCGACGGCATGAGTCTGGCGTTGGTCGGCGTTGCCGGGGCCGAAGCCGAGCCGGCATGGAGCGCCGGCACCATTCCCGCCGAACATGCGGTGCGCGGCTTTCATGGCGTCACGCTGATGGTCGAAGACTCATCGCGTACGGCCGCCGTGCTGACCGATGTTTTGGGGTTCAAGGATGGCGGCCGGGACGGAACGCTGTCCCGCTTCCGCGCCAGCGAGGCGGTCGGCGGCATCATCGATATCCGCGAGGCGAAGGGTTTTTTGCCCGGGCGGCTCGGCCGCGGTTCGGTGCACCATATTGCGTTTCGCGCCGCGGACGACGCGAGCCAGGCGGCGATGGCGCAAAAGCTTGTCGCGGATCTCGGTCTGCGGCCGACCCATCAGCTCGACCGGCAGTATTTCCGCTCGGTTTATTTCCGCGAGCCGGGCGGCATTCTGTTCGAGATCGCGACCGATGCCCCGGGCTTTGCCGTCGACGAGCCGGTCGAAACACTGGGCCACGATCTGAAGCTGCCGCCGTTTCTCGAGGCGCGGCGCAAGGAGATCGAAGCGGTCCTTCCGGAGCTGCCAGCCACGGAACGGACGGCCTGATGGCCTTGTCCTTTATTCATTGCTTCGAAACCGGAGCCGAGCCCGACGGGCGCCCTCTGCTGTTGCTGCACGGCACCGGCGGCGACGAGAACGACCTCATCCCGCTCGGCCGCATGATCGCGCCGGCAGCGCCGCTTCTTTCGCCGCGCGGAAAAGTCCTGGAAAACGGCATGCCGCGATTTTTCCGGCGCTTTGCCGAAGGCCGCTTCGACGAGGACGACGTGCGCCACCGCGCCCAAGAGCTCGCGGACTTCGTCGAGCAGGCGCAAACCCATTACGGCATCGCGACGCCGATCGCGCTCGGCTATTCCAACGGCGCCAATATCGCAGCGGCGCTGCTGCTGCTGCGCCCGCAAACGCTGGCCGGCGCCATTCTGCTGCGGGCGACGCTGCCGTTGTCGCAAACGACACCGGTCGACTTGACCGGCAAGCCGGTCCTGATCGATTCCGGCGCGCGAGACCCCATGATGTCGCCGGAAGGCGCCGCGCGGCTGGCGGCACGCTTGCAGCAATATGGTGCTAGTGTCGAGCATCGCACTTTGCCGAGCGGCCATGAATTATCGCAGGCCGACGTCACGATTGCGCAAGCTTGGCTGCGGTCGCACGCGCAGCCAAAGGCCGGGGACTGACAGGGGAGACTTCCGGTGAAAATATTCGCTTATGGTCTAAGCATAATCTGCATCATCGTCGCCATCATGTACTACGCGCTGCCGGGCGGATCGTTGCCGACATTTTTTCCGGGCTATGCCGTCGACTCGACGCGCGTTCATAAGCTGCATGCGTTCGCGGCAGCGACTGGAGCCGTGGTGTTTTTGCTGATCGGCCTCTCGACGCGGCGGCGCTAATTCATTTCTGCGAAATCTTCTGCAGCACCGGCAGCCAGGTGTCCTGTTCCTGCTGCACGAAGGCGAGGACCTGCTCGGGCGTCATGGCGCGCGAATAGCTGCCGATATTACTCAGCCGTTTCTTGAAATCGGGATCGCTGACCACTTTGGCCAGGTCCGCGCTGACTTTGCTGACGATCGGCGCCGGCGTGCCGAGCGGCGCCACCAGCACTTGCCAGCCGCGCGCGGCAAATCCCGGAATGGTCTCGGCCACAGTCGGCAGGTCGGGAAATTGCGGCAGCCGTTCCGGCGACGCCACCGCGATCAGCTTCACCTGCCCGGCTTTGACCGATCCGACGATCCCCGAATAGCCCTCGATGATCATCGACACGCGGCCGCCGGCGACATCGGCAAGCGCCGCCGCCGGCCCGCCGTTATAAGGCACCGGCAAGAGACTGATGCCGGCGCGATCCTGGAACACCAGGCCGGTCAGATGCGTGAGCCGGCCGACGCCGGTCACCGCAATGGAAATCTTGCCCGGATCTTTTTTGGCGAGCGCGATCAATTCCGGCAGGGTCGAGACGCCGAGCGACGGCGTCACCGCGAAGAACATCGGATTTTCCGCCGTGTAGCCGATCGGAATGAAATCGCGCGGCAGTTTCAGCGGCAGATTGGGCGCGACCGACGGCAGCGCGGCGAAAGTCGACAGCGCCGGCATGAACAGCGTGTAGCCGTCCGGCACGGCTTCGGTGGCGGTGCGCGCGGCGATGCTGCCATTGGCGCCCGGGTGATTGATGACGATGACCTGCTGGCCCCACATTTTGCTCAAGCCCTCGGCGACGAAGCGTGCGTCGACGTCCGGCGTGGCGCCGGGCGCCGCGTCGGCGATGATCGTCACCGGCTTTTCGGGATAGTTGCCGGCTTGCGCATGGGCGGTGGGAGCGGGCGCCAAGGCCAGCAGGCCGAGACCCGCGAGGCCGAGCCCAATAATCGTCTTCATGTCATCCTCCCTGGCCGCCAATCCTTCACGCAACGACGCTTGGTCTCAACGTTACCAAACGCCGCACGCGGCAAATCTGAACGCCCCAACGCCGCGATGCGATCCGATTGCGGTTCCATGCGCGACCGTGCCGCGTCCAGGAACGAATTGGCCGGGATTCAAGGTAAACGTGCTTCAGGACGGCTTTACCTTAACAAGTTATTGCGTCCCGGCGGCGATGCATCCTTAGCGATTCTCCCCTATCACATTGAACGGGCCACTCATTCCGTCCAGTGAACTGTGACACGCGCGACACCAGTACAGGCGTACGGGACTGCGGACGTACCGACCAAAGCCGGACATGCGGCCGTCGCGCGTCTGGCTACGCTGTCGCGCGAATTCGCGCCTGAATTTGGTGTCGTCATTCACGACAATCTGGACGCGGTCGAAAGCGAGTGGCGCCGCTTCGAAGACCTCGCCGACGGCACTCCATTCCAAAGTTTTGATTGGCTCGCCACGTGGCACCGGCACATTGGACGGCGCGACGGTGTGCGGCCCGTCATCGTCGTCGGTTCCTACGCCGACGGCGAGACCGCGTTCATCCTGCCGCTTGCCATCGCGCCGAAGCTTGCAAGCAAGCGGCTATGCTGGTTCGGCCAGGAGCAGTGCGACTATAACGCGCCGCTGTTGGCGCGCGATTTTTCGCAGCGCGTTTCGCCCGAGCGCTTCCTCGCCGCCTGGCACACGCTGCGCGAACAAATGCAGCGCGACCCGCGGTATCGGCACGACTGGATCGAGCTGGAGAAGATGCCGCAGACGATCAGCACCCAGAGCAATCCGTTCGTCTCCCTCGACGTCACCGTGAATGCCTCCGGCGCGCATCTGACGCAACTCGGCGACGATTGGGAGAAGTTCTATTTCGCCAAGCGCTCCTCGGCGACGCGCCGGCGCGACCGCGCCAAGCGCCGGCACATGGCCGAATACGGCGACATCCGCTTCGTCACCACGACCGGGATCGACGACGCGCGGCGCACGCTGGAAACCTTGATCGATCAGAAGCACCGCGCCTTCGCGCGCCGCGGCATTCCCGATATCTTTTGCCGACCGGGATTGCGCGAATTCTTTCTCGACCTCGCCTCCAATCCGAATATCCGCCATCGGTTCCATATCAGCCGCATCGAGGTCGGCGACACCTGGGCGGCGGCGAATTTCGCCATTGTGTCCGGCGATTGCTATTACCACGTGCTGGCGAGCTATGAAGACGACACCGCGGTGTCGCACTACGGGCCCGGCGCGCTGCATCTGCGCGAACTGCTCGCGCATGCGATCAAGCTCGGGCTGCGCCGCTTCGATTTCACCATCGGCGACGAGCCGTACAAGGACGAATGGTCCGATACCAGCGTGAAACTTTACGATCACAGCATAGCTGCGACCTGGCGCGGCTGGCCGGTGAGCGCGGCGTCGATAGCGCGGCGCCGGCTCAAGCGCTTCGTCAAGCAAACGCCGGCGATCTGGAAGCTGGTCTCGCGCCTGCGCGCCACGGTCGGCACGCTCACGCATCCGAAGGCGTCGCCGCGGCAAGCCTCCGCAACGCTCCCCGCAGCCAAGGCGCAGCCGCAACGGGCATTCGCCTGCGTCATGGGCGACATGGATTTGCTGCAGCCGATCGCGGCGGCCGGCATTCCCTGCGCCGTGGTGACGCGGCCGGGCGTGCCCTCGCTCTATTCGCGTTTCGCGCGCGCGCGGCTGCCTTGGGACGATTTCTCGCAAAATACCGGCGCATTGCTCGATGCCCTCGAACGCTTCGGCAACGCCCAGCGCGAACAGCCGGTGCTGTTTTATGAAGAAGACGCGCAGCTTCTGTTGATCTCGCGCCATCGCGAACGGCTGGCAAAAACGTTCCGCTTCGTCATCGCCGACGCAACCCTGGTCGAAGACCTGCTCGACAAGGCGCGGTTCCAGGACTTGGCGCAGCGCCACGGCTTGCCGGTGCCGCCGGCGCGCCAGTTTCATCCCGTCGCCGTCGAGCCCGACGATCTCGACCTCACCTTCCCCCTCGCCATCAAGCCGCTGACCCGATTGGAGCGCTGGAACGACGTTTTCGGATTGCGCAAGGCGCTTGAAGTGAAGGACGTCGATGCGTTGCGGGCGTTGTGGCCGCTATTGCTCGACGCCGGTGTCGAAGTGCTGGCGCAGCAACTGATCCCCGGCGCCGAAACGCAAATCGAAAGCTATCACTGCTACGTCGACCGGCGCGGCAGCATCGCCGGCGAGTTCACCGGCCGCAAGATTCGCACGTTTCCAGTCGCGTACGGACACTCCACTGCGCTCGAGATCACCGCCGCGGCGGACGTGCAACGGCAAGGCCGCGACATTGTGGAGCGTCTTGGGCTGACCGGCGTCGCCAAGCTCGATTTCAAGCGTGACCCAGCCGGCGCGCTGCATCTGTTGGAGATCAATCCCCGCTTCACGCTGTGGCACCATCCCGCCGCCGTCGCCGGCGTCAACATCCCGGCGCTGGTCTACGCCGATTTGACCGGAACGCCGCGGCCGACGGCGACGCCCGCCAGAGCCGGCGTGCGCTGGTGCCGCGCCTGGAAGGATTTGCCAGCGGCGCGCGCGGCCGGCATCCCGCTGACGACGTGGTTGCCGTGGATGGTCAGTTGCGAGGCGAAGTCGGCACTGTCGTGGAGCGACCCGATGCCAGTCGTGCGCTCGACGCTTTTTCGCCTGCTGCCGGGGAAGGGCGGACAAAAGCCTGCGCAGCCGGGCGCGTGGAGATGGAGCGATCGGTGAGGCTCGCGCTCATTTCCGACATCCACGCCAATCTCGAGGCGCTGGAGGCGACGTTTTACGATATTGCCGAACGCTCGATCGACCGCATCGTCTGCCTCGGCGATATCGTCGGCTACAATAGCGACGCCGCCGCCTGCATCGCGATGATCCGCGGCGCCGACTGCGTGTGTGTCGCCGGCAATCACGATCTCGCCGTCTGCGGCCGGATCACGACGCGCAAGTTCTCGAGCGCCGCCGCACGCGCCGTCGCCTGGACGCGTGCGCAATTGAGCGCGGACGATCTCGACTTTCTCGCCGGTCTGCCGCTCAAGGCCAATATCGGCAACCGCGCCGTCGCCGTGCATGGCGCGCTGCATCCCGAGACCGGCTGTGAGAGCGTGCGGCTCGACACCGATAAGCGGCGCCAGCTGAGCTTCGAGGCGCTCATGATCCATCCCTCCGGCGCGCGCATTTGCGCTTACGGACACACCCATCACGCCGGCGTTTATGAAATGCGCCCCAATCGCGTCACGATGCATACAGACGCGCACGTCTCGTTGCGCGACGATGCCTATTACCTGATCAATCCCGGCACGGTCGGCGAGCCGCGTTCGACCGAGCGTCGCGCCACCTACATGATCCTCGATCTCGAGCGCCGGACCGTGACGACACGCTGGGTCGATTACCAAGCGTCGGCTGAATTCATCGCCACGCATAAGGACGGCGCGGCGGCACGTTTCGGCATGGCAGGACTGGCCAGCCGATGGCTGGGCTGATCGCCTCACTGCTCTAACGTTCGATCCGATCCAAATTTTCCGTCATCCGCGCAACGATGCGCCGGAACGCGGCGAGATCGCGCGGCGCGATGCCTTCCTCCGCTTCGTCGGTGATGGTCCGCGCGACGCCCAGCAATTCGCCGCGCAGCCGTTTGGCCTTCGCGGTGAGGAAGACGCGCACCTTGCGGCGGTCGTCGTCGCCACGGACGCGGCGGATCAGCCCGGATTTCTCCATGCTGCGCAGCGCGATCACCGTGGTCGGCTCCATCATGCCGACCCGCGCCGAAAGCTCGCGTTGCGAAAGCCCGTCGGTGATCCACAGCACGCGCAAAAAATACCATTGGCCGCGGGTGACGCCGTAGGCGGCGATGCGCCGCTCCAGCAGCCGCTGAAACGCGCGATGGGCGTCGCGCACCAGATAGCCCGAGCTCGTTTGCGGCGGGAACTCGCCGGCGCGGCGCGGCGGCAGCTTGGCTTTCGGCGAGGGTCGCTGTGGCATCGGCGTTGACAGGTCGCGCAGCGTTACCGATAATTACTTAGAAATCTATGCAATGGGAACGCCGACAATGCAACAGCCGCTGCGTAAGGAACAACAACAAACCCCCGCAACGCCGAACCAGGCCTTCGACCTGCGCGCGACGCTCGAATGGCTGCGCGCCTCGGGCGCATTGATCGAGACCGACAAGGAGGTCGATCCCGACCTCCAAGTCACCGGCCTGCAGAAGCACATGGATGGCGGCTGCCCGATCCTGTTCAACAACGTCAAGGGCAAGCCGAACCACCGGGTCATCACCAATCTGTTCGGCGACATTTCGATCATCAACCGCATGTTCGGCTGGAAGGACGACGCCGAGCGCGTGCGCAAGCTCGCGCATGCGCTGTCGCATCCGCTCAAGCCGGTCGAGATCGCACAGAGCGAAGCGCCGTGCCAGGAATTCGTCGTCGAGAAGCCCGACGACGTCAATAAATGGATGGTGCCGATCCGCCACACCACTTACGAGCCCGAGCTCACCGTCGGCTCCGGCATCCGCTGCGTCACCGGCGCGCAATTCGATGGCGGCTCCGACCTCGGCTATAACCGCATGAATTTCCGCTGGGGCAATGTCGGCACGTTCCAGATCTCGCCCGGCTCGCATATGTGGCAGGTGGTCAACAAATATTACAAGGAAGACCAGCCAGTGCCGATCACCATGTGCTTCGGCGTGCCGCCGGCCTGCACATTGATGGCAGGCGCCGGCTTCGACTATGCCGTGCTGCCGATGGGCTGCGACGAGATCGGCATCGCGTCCGCGGTGCAGGGCGCGCCGATCCGGCTCGTCAAGGCGCGCACCGTCGACGCCATGGCACTGGCCGACTGCGAGCTGGTGCTGGAAGGCTACGTCAATCCGCGCGACCGCCGCTTCGAGACCAAAGAAGCCGAAGATGCCGGCGTGCAGGGCCGCTACCACTTTCATCCCGAGTGGGCCGGCTACATGGGCAAGTCCTACAAGGCGCCGACCTTCCACGTCACCGGCATCACCATGCGCAAGCCGGAAACGAAGCCGATCATCTTCGCGCTCGGCGTACACATGCTCGACGACCACAATATCGACACCACGGTGCGCGAGGCGGCGATCTACGAACTGTGCAACCGGCTGCAGCCGGGCATCGTGCAGAACGTGGTGATCCCGTATTGCATGACCGATTGGGGCGGCTGCATCATCCAGGTGAAGAAGCGCCACCAGATCGACGAAGGCTGGCAGCGCAATTTCATGGCGGCGGCGCTGTCGTGCTCGCAGGGCATGCGACTTGCCATCGCGGTCAGCGAGGACGTCGATCCCTATTCCATGGACGACATCATGTGGTGCCTGACCACGCGGGTGAACCCGCGCACCGATATCTTGAACCCGATCCCCGGCGGCCGCGGCCAGACCTTCATGCCGGCCGAACGCATGACCGCGGGCGACCGGCAATGGACGGCCTCGAACACCCAGTTCGAAGGCGGCATGGGCATCGATGCCACGGTGCCGTTCGGCTACGAGAGCGACTTCTTGCGGCCGGTTTATCCGGTCGACAAGGTCAGGCCGGAGGACTGGTTCTCGAAAGAGGACATCGCCAACGCCAAGAAGCGCATGCATGGCTGGGTGAATTCGCTGGCGCGGACGGGGCGGTAAAGTCTTTCACTTTAGTCTCGGCAACAAGCAGCAGGGAGTAAGTCATGCGAAAATCGATCACAGGTGCGATCGCCGCGAACATTCTTTCGATCTGCGTCGCGGCCGCGCTGGCGCAGACCGCGCCGGCAAAGAGCGCCGACACGTCCAAGGGCAAGGCCCTGGTCGACGCCAAGGGCATGACGCTCTACATTTTCGACCGCGACGCCAGCGGCAAATCGAACTGCAACGGCGCCTGCGCCACCAATTGGCCGCCGCTGATGGCGGGCGCCGATGCCAAGGCATCGGGCGATTGGACCATCGTCACCCGCGACGACGGCGGCAAGCAATGGGCCTACAAGGGCAAGCCGCTCTATGACTTTGCCAAGGATACCAAGCCGGGCGACGTGACCGGGGACGGCGTCAACAGCGTCTGGCACATCGCGGCGCCGTGAGCTCCGCCTCGCTGCCGGAGAACAAATAATTCCCCGCCGGCGCAGAAAGCGGCCTTGATCGCTTGGACAGCATTCTGTTCGTGTTGATGGCTTTGTCAAGGACGGCGCGAAGCGCCGCCGCCTTCGGCGGTCGCAGATCCTTGACAAGGCCATCAACACGAACAACTTGACGTCCAAGCGATCAAGGCCGCCACCCGATCAGGAGATTTGAAAGGAATACGCCGGATGTCCGAAACATCCGATCAGCGCCTTTATTTCCCACACGTCGCGCGCAACCGCGAGCCGATCCTCGAAGTTTTGCGGCGCGTGCTGCCGCGTGAGGGATTGGTGCTCGAAATCGCCAGCGGCGGCGGCGAACATGCGGCTTACTTTGCGAGCAATCTGCCCGGCTTGCGCTGGCAGCCGACCGACACCAATTCCGAGATGTTCGAAAGCATCGCCGCGCACCGCGCCGCCGCCGGCGTCGCCAACCTGCTGGCACCGCTGCATCTGGACGTGATCTCGGAGCATTGGCCGGTCGAACGCGCCGATGCGTTGGTCTGCTGCAACATGATCCACATCGCGCCGTGGGCAGCCACTGAAGGCCTCATCGCCGGCGCCGGGCGAACGCTTCCGCGCGACGGTCTCCTCTATCTCTACGGCCCCTACAAGATCGACGGCCGTCACACCGCGCCGAGCAATCAGGATTTTGACGCCAGTTTGCGCGCGCGAAACCAGCTCTGGGGCGTGCGCGACCTCACCGACGTATCGGACCTGGCGAAACGCCACGGCCTTACGCTCGAAGAAACCGTGCCGATGCCGGCCAACAATCTGAGCGTCATTTTTCGCCGCGCGTAATTCGATGCAGCCTCACGCCGGCATGCTCGACGGCCAATGCAGCGTGTAGAACTCGACCGGCTCCATGCGGCCCTTGACCGGGGCCTGCCGCAAATCGCAGCCGGTGATGTCGAGGCCGCTGGCTTCGGCCGCGGGCCGCGACACGATCATCACGCAATCGAATTCCTTGGTCAGGCTTTCTAGCCGCGCGCAGGTGTTTATCGTGTCGCCGATGGCGGTGATGATTTGCGAGCGCGGCGGTCCCATGGCGCCGACGATAGCTTCGCCGTAGTGAATGCCGATGCCGATGCGCAGCGGCTCCTTGAGATCGTTGCGCAGCCGATAGTTTAGCTGATCGACCGCCGCCAGCATCTCGCGGGCGCCCCGTAGCGCATCGGCGGCGCCGCGCGTCGGATCGTCCTCGTAAAGCCCGTAAAGCGCCATCAAGCCGTCGCCGGTGAATTGCGAATAATGGCCGTTGGTGGCGACCAGCGCCTTGGTCATCTCGTGGAAAAACTGATTGAGGATGAACAGCACGTCGTAGGGAAGCTTGGCCTCGCCCAGCGTGGTCGAGCCGCGCATGTCGACGAACACCACGGTGATCGGCCGCTCGCGCCCCTCGAGCCCGCCGCGCACGGTGCCGTCGATGGCGCTGGCGTCCGCGGCCAGAAGCGGCATCACGGCGATGTCGGCGGTCGGCCGAACCTGGCAGGCGAGCCGCATGCCCGGCGTGCCGCCGATGCGCTCAAGCGCGATTGCCTCCAGGCCCGACGCGGCGGGAAGCCGGTCGAGGCCCTTGGTCACCAGGATGCGGCAGGTGGTGCAGCGCGCCCGGCCGCCGCACACCGAGGCATGTGCAATGCCGTTTTCGCGCAACGTCTCCAGCACCGTGGCGCCGGGCAGGATCGGCACGCTGCGTCCGCTGGCGTGCGCCAGCATCGGCGGCCGGCTGCGGCGATGATACCAGGCGCGGATGCCGCGTGCGGCGAACGGCAGCAGCAAGAGGCCTAGATAAATGCCCCAGCCGAAATGCTCGATGCGGCGGATTCCGGCCATCGTCGCGTCGGTGAGATTGGAATCCTCCAGCGCCGAACTGACAAAATCGGGAGTCTTGGCCTCGCGCAGAACCTGATTGCCGCCGGTGACATAACCGGCCAGCGCCAAAGCCGGCAGCAGCAGCGCAAAACCAAACAACCAAATCCGCAAGCTCGGATACCAAGGCTTGGTGCGCAGCCAGAAATGGATGCCGATGCAGGCGTGGGTCCACACCGTGAGCACCGCGATCATCTGCACGGCGGCGAGCCATGGAAACATCACCCACTGCACGATGAAGACCGTGTTGTAATAAGTAGTGACGTCGAAGACGCTGGCGGCAATGCGCGCCGATACGATATGGGGGATCAGCAGCGCCGGAATGCACAGGCCGAGCAGGAGCTGCGCCCATTCCCACCGGATCAGGCGCAGCGAGCGTCGGATATAGATCGACCACAAGGCGTTGCTGAAGTGGACGACGAAGGCCGCGGTCAAGAGCACCGTGCCGGCTAAGGTCCGCCAGGGAAACATCAGGAAGTCGAGCACCTTGCCGGCGGTCTCCAGCGACACCAGCAGGAACGCATGCGCGGTCAGATGACAGATCACGAACGTGAGCATGACCAGCGCGCTGGCCAGCCGCAGGCTGCTTCTGGAAATGGCGTGTTTCCAAGTCATGCCCGCGGTCTCGCATCGAGCGTCAGCAGGTCAAGGCGTACCACAATAACCAGGATCACTGGGGTTTGAAATTATTCCCCTCCCGGCCCCACCTTGCGGCCAGCGCCCGGCGATCGAGCTTGCCGCGTTCGGTCTTGGGCAGCGAGGTGCTGATCACGATCTGCTTCGGCGCCTTGAACGCCGGCAGCACTGTTGCGCAATAGCGCAACAGCTCGTCGGCATCGACCGGCGTGCCCGGCCGCGTCACCACGTAGCTCACCACCTCTTCGCCGTAGATCGCATCCGGCACGCCGACTGTCGCGGCTTCGATCACGTCGGCGCGTCGCATCAAATAGGAATCGATCTCGACCGGCGAGATTTTGGCGCCGCCGCGGATGATCTGCTCCTTTTCGCGGCCGGTGAGCTGCAAGAACCCGTCGGCGTCGAGGCAGCCGAGGTCGCCGGTGCGAAAGCGGCCGCGGCTGTGGATCTTGATCGCGCCGTCCTCGCCGAGATAGCGGAACGGGTGATCGGGCCAGCCGCCAAGCTCGACATAGCCGATTTCGCCCGGCGGCAAGCGCCGGCCGTCGGCGTCGACGATGGCGAGATCATGATAGGCCAACGGTTTGCCGACGGTGCCGAGGCGGCGCTGTTCGCCGGGAATGGCGGCGATCCAGCTCGCCTCGCTGGCGCCGCAGCCCTGCGCCACGGGAATCCCGAATCTCTGTTCGAAGCGCTTCCATTCTTCGACCAACAGCGGCGCCGAGCTCGAGGTGACGAAGCGCAGTTTCGGCAGGTTATCGCGATGCGCGCTCTGTTCGCTGTTGAGCAGAATATTGATCGTCGTCGGATTGCCGGCTGCAATGCTCACGCCGTGATCGCGCAGATGCTGGAAAAAACGGCTGGCCGAGAATTTTTCGGCGAGCACCAGGGTGGCGCCACGGTTGACGATGGTCAGCGCGCCCAAAGTCTGCGCCGAGTTCCAGCTGAACGGGCGGAAATCGTAAAGCCGGTCGTCGGCCGTGATGCCCCAGCCGGCGGTGAGCGGATCGATGTTGAGCAGGTATTCGCGGAAATTCAGCACCACACCCTTGGGCTGCGCGCTGGTACCCGAGGTGAACAGGATGATGGCGTCGTCTTCGGGCTGCGCCGCTTGCGCTGGATCGCTTGGCACGCAGCGCGCAAGCTCGGCGAACAGCGTCCCCGGCTCGATTTTGTCCGAGCGCCCGATCCGCAGACGCGGGGCGGACGTTGCGGCCAGCAGATCGTCGAGCTGCAGGCCGTCCTGATACAGAATGAGCTTCGGCTTGAGCCGCTCGAAAATATTGCCGAGCTGGTTGCGGTTCATCTCGACATGGATGGTGCAGAGCGTCGCGCCGTTGGCCATGACGCCGAAATAGCAGAGCAGTTGCTCGATCGAGTTGTTGGCAAGCAGCGCGACCCGGTCGTTCGGCCCAAGGCCGCGCTGCCGCAAAAATGTGGCGAAGCGGCCGACCGTCTCGCGCAATTGGCCGTAACTGACGGTGCGGCCATCATCCGCCGCCACAACCCACGGCTTCTCCGGCGCGGCAAGTGCGGCGCGCGCGATCCAGTCGTGCAGCAGGTTTGAGCCGGCGTCTTCTTGCATGATAGGATGGCTTAAGGCTAATTCCTTAGCATTATAAGCATTTCGCGGCGGCGCGAAACAAGGGTGCAATTCATGGCGGAACAGAACTTCATGCCTGATCCCATGTCGACGCCGCTCGGCGATGGAACGTCCAGCGCGGCCGGCTCGAATGCGGCGCCGTTTTTGCCCTACCACGATCTGCGGCAATGGCTGGAAGAGGCGAAAAAGCTCGGCGAGGTGAGGGAAATCGGCGGGCTCACCTACCAGCAGGACATCGGCATGGTCGCGGAAATGTCGGCCCATGCCGACGACGCGCCCTGCTTCGTGTTCGAGGACGTGCCCGGCACGCTCAAAGGCAGCCGCCTTCTGGTCAATTTCTTCGCCGGCAAGCGCAAGAACATGACGCTCGGATTTTCCACCGAGTTGTCCAAGCTTGAGCTCAGCGAAAGCTTCCGTGTCAATCACGCCGGCATGCTCAAGCGCATTCCGCCGAAATTCGTCGAGACCGGCCCGGTGATGCAGAACGTCATGCAGGGCGAGACGATCGACGTCACCAAATTCCCGGCGCCGCAATGGCATCCGCAAGACGGCGGCCGCTATATCGGCACCGGCTGCTACAACATCATGCGCGATCCGGACGACGGCTGGATCAATTGCGGCACCTATCGGGTCATGATCCACGACCAGAAATCGCTGGGTTTCTATATCTCGCCCGGCAAGCACGGCCGGGTGATGCGCGACAAATATGCCGCGCGCGGCGAGCGCATGCCGGTGGTCATCATCTGCGGCGGCGACCCGATGAGCTTTCTGATGGGCTCGAGCGAAGTGCCGCCGGGTGTCTGCGAGCTCGACATCATCGGCGGCATGCGCGGCCAACCGGTCGAGGTGATCAAGGGCCCGGTCACCGGCCTGCCGATCCCGGCCAATGCCGAGATCGCCATCGAGGGCTTCGTCGAGCCCGACAATGTGCGGCTCGAAGGCCCGTTCGGCGAATGGACCGGCTATTACGCCAGCGACCATCGGCCCGAGCCGGTGATCGACATCAAGGCGATCTATCATCGCCACGAGCCAATCCTGCTCGGCTGCGTGCCGCAGCGGCCGCCGGACGAGATCTGCCGCTACCGCGCTATCGTGCGCTCGGCGCTGTTGCGCGAGAACATCGAGAAGGCCGGCGTGCCCGGCATCACCGCGGCCTGGGCGCACGAGGTCGGCAACGCGCGGCTGTTCCTCGCCGTCGCCGTCAAGCAGCGCTATCCGGGCCACGGCAAGCAGGCCGGCCACATCGCCGCGCAATGCCACGTCGGCGCCTATTGCGGGCGCTATGTGATCGTGGTCGACGACGACATCGACGTCTCCAACCTGGAAGAAGTGATCTGGGCGCTGATCACGCGCTCGGATCCCGCCACCTCGATCGACATCATCCGCGGCGCCTGGTCGACGCCGCTCGATCCGCGCATCGAGCCCGAACGCAAAGCGGCCGGCGATTACACCAACAGCCGCGCCGTGATCGACGCCTGCCGGCCGTGGCACTGGCGCGACCAATTCCCGGCGGTCAACATGCCGTCGGCCGAGGAACGGCGCATTGGATTGCAAAAGTTCGGGCATCTGATGAAGGGCTGAGACCGCAGCGCACAACTGCCCGCCGCCGATTAATCTTGACGAATCAGGCCGCTGGGCGATAGCGCGTTTGGTCGGGCGGGGTCTGAGCATCTGTAAGTCGCCAGTGTATTTTCAGTTGTTTCCAAGCGGTTAATGGCCGGGTAACCAGCCGTTAACCATTGCGTCGTCACGTTCGTTGCATTGGACAACAATCGACGCGCCACAGATGGCACTGAACGGCAAGGCACAAGGCAACGGTTGGCTTGATCAAGCCGCCCGTCTCGCCGTCACCCATGCGACCCCCGTGGCGAAGCTGGCGCAGCCTTCGCTGGCTGTTGTCGAGACTGAATTCGACGCGGCAGCGGACGCCAGAGAAATCGAACTCGCCGACGAGCTCGAATCGACGCGCGCCAGGGCAGCCGGGCTTGAACGGCGCCTGGCCCAGGAGACGGCCGCTAAACAAGTGCTCAGCGAGCAATTTCAGGCGGCGGATGCGCGGATCGCGGAGCTCGAGAACGAGCTTACCGCGACACAGGATGAGCTTGCGCTTCGCGACAACGAGAACGAGTCTCTGCGAACCTCGCTCGAGCTGGCGATGGCCGAGAATGCCGGGCTGACCGAGCGCCTCGCCAAGAGCAACACCGCGCAGCATTCAACGGATGCACAGCTCCAATACCTGCAGACGGCGCTGAGTGCGGCCGAGACGGATTGCACAAGGCTCTCCAGCGAAGCCCGTGACTACCGGATCGAAGCCAGCGTGCTGCACGGCCGGTTGGCGACGATGACGTCTCGCGCCGAGGTTGCCGAGCGCCTGCTCGCCGACGCGCGCGAATGCTTAGCTGCCCGCATTGCGGAAAACGCCGCCACCGAACGCAGCCTGGCCGACGCCACCGCCGCACGGCGCGACGCGGCGAGCGAGCTGCATCAACTGCAGGATTTGCTGCGCCTGAAACAATGCCAGATCAACGAGCTGGATCTGTCGCGTCTGCAGCTCATCGCGGCCACTCATACGTTGCTGAAAACCTTCCAAAATCGCGACGCGGCTCTGGTCCACGCCGACGATGAAATCAAGGTTCTCAATGCCCGGATCGTGCAGCTCGAGGCGCAGATTGCGCAGTTCGAAGCACAGGCACGTCAGGCGGCCAGCCGGCGGCAAACCGCCAAAGCCGGCGTCCAACCGCAGCAAACCGTGATCCTGCCGACCGCCGATGACGGCGGCGAAAAGATCCGGAAAAAATGGGCTGAGCTGGCGCGCGAATTGGCCAAATTGGCGAAGCTCAAGCCGCAATTGGTGACGCCGGCCCGGGCCGGCTCATCACTGCTGGCCAGCACCATTACGTTCTAAGTATCCTCATCGGCTTGGTCGCCACTTCGCTCTCCAAAAGTTCCGGCATTTGCGGTAAAGCGAATGCCCATGAGCTGGAATTCCCATTGGCCCGACCTGCCGTTCGACGCCTGGAGCGAGACCTGTGACACGCTGCAATTGTGGACGCAGATCGCCGGCAAAGTGCGGCTGGCCTGCACGCCGCTCGTCAATCATTGGTGGAATGTCACTTTTCGCGTGAGCGCGCGCGGCCTGGTCGCGCGGCAGAACTGCTGTGGCGAGCGCACTTTCGACATCGTGTTTGACCTCATCGACCATGAGCTGCGCATTGCCACCAACGACGGCCGCAGGGAGAGTTTTGCGCTCAAGCCGATGCCGGTCGCCGATTTCTATGTCGAGTTCATGGAACGGCTGCGCAACCTGGACATCGACGTGAGCGTCTGGACCATGCCCGGCGAGATCGAAAACGCCGTGCCGTTCGACGAGGACCACCTCCACGCGCAATACGACCCCGAATACGTGGCGCGTTTCCATCAGGCGTTGGTGCAGTCGGCCCGCGTACTGAACGAATTCCGTTCGCGCTTCATCGGCAAAGTGAGCCCGGTGCATTTCTTCTGGGGCAGTTTCGATCTCGCGGTGACCCGCTTTTCCGGCCGCACCGCGCCGCCGCCCCATGGCACGACCCCCAACGTCGCCCCCTGGGTGATGGCGGAAGCCTATTCGCACGAAGTCTCGAGCTGCGGCTTCTGGCCCGGCAACGGCGGCTACGGCCGCGCCGCATTTTATGTCTATGCCTATCCGGAGCCGGCCGGCTACGGCGACACGGCGCTGCGCACCGCGGACGCGTTCTACGACAAGGACCTCGGGCAATTCATTTTGCCCTACGAGGCGGTGCGCCTTGCCCGCGATCCCGACGCGCTACTGCTCGGCTTCCTGCAGGATACCTATGAAGCCGCCGCCGATTTGGCGGAATGGGATCGCGAGGCGCTGGAGCGCAGTTGACTGTTCACGCCGCCGCGGCCGCTTTCGCCTTCTGGTCCAGCACGAAGTCGTAATGCACGACGTAGAACGGCTCGTTCATCAACTCGCCGCTCGGCGCCTTGCTGCCGGCGGGCATTTTCTTGAAGTCGACGATCAGCGGCTCCTTCACGCCATAGACCGCATCATGCTCGATCCATTTGTCGCCGGACTGGAACAGATGCGTCACCAGGCCGTGATAGCCCGGTGCGTCGAGCGCGAAATGAATATGCGCCGGCCGCATGTGGCTCAGGTTCGTGCGGTTCATCAGTTCGCCGATCGTGCCGTCCATCGGGATGGTGTAGGCGATCGGCGCCACGGTGCGGATCAGATAAGAACCGTCGGGCTGCGAGCGATAAAGCCCGCGCATCCACGGGCCTTCGATCTCCGGGCGCTGCGCCTCGTAGAGGCCGTCGCCGTCGGTCTGCCACAGATCGAGCACCGCGCCGGCGACCGGCTCGCCCTTGACGCCATGCACCGTGCCGCTGACGAAGCAGGGAATGCCCGGCGCATTGACGGCCATGTTGCCGCCATTGGCGACGGCCGGCGCATCGGGCACGTGGAACGGGCCCTCGACCGTGCTCGGCGTCGCGCCGTTGGATTGCCGGTGATTGATGGCGTCGACCAGCATGCTGATGCCGAGCACGTCGGACATCAGGATGAATTCCTGGCGCTTGTCGTCGCACATCTGTCCGGTGCGGGTGAGGAAATCGATCGCGGTCGCCCATTCCGCCTGCGTCGGCTCGATCTCGCGCGCGAAGGCATGGGCGTGCTTCACCAGCGCCTGCATCACCTGCTTGAGGCGCGGATCGGGAATATCGCTCCAGCGCTCGCGCACGACGTCGGTCAAGGTCTGTTCCGTCACATAGGGCATGGTCGTCTCCTCAAGAAGTCCACTGTTACTTGCCAGCAATTTCGCGCCGCACGATGCCTGCGCCTTCGGCCATGGCTTGCATTTTACCAAAGGCAACGGCGCGTGGCAGGTATTTCATGCCGCAATCCGGCGCCACCACCACCCGATTTGCCGGGACGTGGGCCAGCGCCCGCCGGATGCGCTCGGCCACGGTCGCCGGCGTCTCGACCGTCATATCCGACAGGTCGATGACGCCCAAAATAATGGTTTTCGACGGCAGTTCCCGCAAGATGGCGAGATCGAGCTTGGGCTGCGCCGCCTCGATCGAGATCTGCTGCGCCTTCGAGCCTTCGAGCTCGGCCAGGAACGAATAGCCGGACGGCTTGTCGTGCACGACGGCGGCATAGCCGAAGCACAGATGCACCGCGACGGTGCCTTTGACGCCGTCGAGCGCGCGATCGAGCGCTTTCAGGCCGTATTGCCGGGCCTTGTCCGGATGCTGCTGCATCCACGGCTCGTCGATCTGCACCACGTCGGCGCCGGCTGCGAACAGATCCTTGATCTCGGCATTCACCGCGTCGGCGTAAGCCAGCGCCACCGCTTCCTCGTCCTTGTAGTAGTCGTCCTGGGCCTGCTTGCCCATGGTGAACGGGCCGGGCACGGTCGCCTTGATGGCGCGGTCGGTATTGGCGCGCAGCACCTTGAGATCGCGCAGCTCGACCGGATGCCTGCGCCGGATCGGACCGACCACGCGCGGCACCGGGATCGGCCGGCCGCTGCGATTGATGGTGGTGCCCGGCTTGTCCGTGTCGATGCCGTCGAGCGCGGTGGCGAAGCGGTTGGAATAGCTTTCGCGGCGCTGCTCGCCGTCGGTGACGATGTCGAGCCCGGCGCGCTCCTGGTCGCGGATGGCCAAGATGGTGGCGTCGTCCTGCGCCGCTTCGAGCTTGTCGCGGGCAACGAGCCACAGATCGTCGGCGCGCACCCGCGGCACCTGCTTCGACAGCTTGTCGCGATCGATCAGCCAGTCCGGTTGCGGGTAGGAGCCGACAAGAGAGGTAGGCAGGAGCATTTCAGGTCTCTTCGTTCCTGCCCCGATTTCCATCCTCCCCCGAAAAATCGGGGGAGGAAGTTCGTCAGATGAGGGCGGTTACTTCAGCGCCTTCTCGTAAGGATAGATCACGCTGCCGGTTTTCTCGTCGGCAGGCGTGAGCACCGTCTGGTAGCTCATGCCGCGCCAAGTATCGAGGTTCGCGGCGTCGGTGAGGTCGTGATACTGGACCTGCATCATCCCGGACTTGGTCCACTCGCCGTTTTTGCCGAACCGGATGCCGGACGCCATGATGGTGTTGAACTCATGGCTGCGCAGATAGTCGGCGAGCTTGTTGTCGTCGACGCTTTTCGTGCCGGTGATGGCGTCGGCCAGCACCTGCAGATAGGCGTAACCCCAGCCGCCGAGGTAATAGCCGAGCGGATCGACGCCTTCGGCTTTGGCGCGGTCCTGGTACTTCTTGAAGAAGTCCGCAGCCGGCGCCATCAATTTCGCCGACGGCACCCAGGTCTCATAGTTGATGATGCCGTTGAGCTTGCCCTTGAGCTTGTCCTTGAACACGGTGGCTTGCAGTCCGACCATGCCGCCGCCCATCATCTTCGGCTTGAAGCCCAGCTCGTTGGCGGAGAGCAGCATGCCGACTGAGCTCAGCGGATACGAGCAGATGATCACGAGATCCGGATTGGCCGATTGCATCGCGCGGATGATCGGCGAGAAGTCGGTCGTGTTCGGCGGATAGGTTTTGTCGTAGACGGTCTGGAAGCCGTATTTCTTGACGTTGTTGCGGGCGCCTTCGCAGGCGTTGCGCGAGAACTCGGCGTCCTCGGCGGCGAGCGCGATGGTTTTCGGCTTCGGATTTTGCGCAGCCGCGATCTGGAAGAAGCCCTCGGTAAAGGATTCCTTCGGCGTCGGCCCCGACGGCAGCATCGAAAAATATTTCGGATAGTGGAATTCGCCGTTGGCATCGAGCGCGAACAGGCCGATGAAGGTCTTGTTCTTCTGCATCACGATCGGAATGGCCGGCGCCACCATGTTGGTCGCGTAGGGGCCGACGACGAGGTCGACTTTGTCGACGTCGAGCAGTTTAGTGTAGATGCCGGGCACCGTCGTCGGATTGGACTGATCGTCGTAATAGACCAGTTGCACCGGCCGGCCGAGCAGGCCGCCCTTGGCGTTGACTTCCTCTTCCCAGATCTTGGCGCCGAGCAGCGCCTGCTTGCCGTTGGCGGCGAGCGGGCCGGTCAGCGCCATGCTGAAGCCGATCTTGATCGGGTCCTTGGTCTGCGCCGATGCCGGCAACGGCGCCGCGGCCAGGCCCGTCGCAAGCAGTACGGCGCCGAAGGCGCGGGCAACACCGCGGCGCGAAACGTGATCGATCATGTTTTCCTCCAAAAGGCGGATTTTCTATTGATAAGTCTGTTCTTGGCACCGCTCGGGCCGCCCGGGTCTTAGACTTGAAAGTCTTGGACTTGAAGCCTCTGACCTGACGCGACAGTGTCGGGCACAGGATGCCCTCATTTGGCACCTGTGAAAAGAGAGCGTGGCAATGTGCCCTGTTTTGCCGGCCGTATGGTCAATGACAGTGGGCAAAGACCCCCTTGTCGGCGGGTGTCCCAGCGAACTATGCTATGCTTATCTTTTGTGCTGTGCGGCCGGCCTGAAGACCGGCCCGAAAGGAAACGACCATGGCGTGGACAACTCCGACCCTCGTCGAAATCTGCATCGGGCTCGAGATCAACGGCTATCTGCCGGCCGAGTTCTGATCCGCCAACTGTTTCTGCGCGAACCCCTTGAATGGGGCCGCTGACCGCCATCGTACTCGGTGCCGCGGCAGGTGGCGGCTTTCCACAGTGGAATTGCCGGTGTGCGGTCTGCCGCCTCGCCTGGGCCGGCGACAAGCGCGTCAAGCCACGCACCCAAGCGAGCCTCGCCGTTTCCGCTGACGGCGAGCATTGGATTTTACTGAACGCTTCCCCCGACCTGCGCGCGCAAATCCAGGCGAACGAAAGCTTGCATCCGCACGGCGAAGCGCGCGGCAGCCCGATCGCCGCCGTGGTGCTGACCGGCGCCGAGATCGATCAGACCGCGGGCTTGCTCAGCCTGCGCGAGCGTTCGCCGTTCGCGCTTTACGCCACCGCCGCGACTTTGGCCGCAATCGCCGACAACCCGATGTTTGCCGCGCTCGCTTCCGACGTGGTCGCGCGCCATGCCGTGGGTCCGGGCGAGCGTTTTGCGCTCGGCCATGGCATCGAGGCCGAGCTCTTCATCGTGCCCGGCAAGGTGCCGCTTTATCTCGAAGGCGACGATCCCGATACCGCCAGCGAAAGCGCCGCCAATGTCGGCGTCGAGATTTTCAACGGCGCGACGCGGCTCGCTTACGTGCCGGGCGCCGCCGCGATCACGCCCGCCGTGATGCAACGCCTGGCGCGGGCCGATGTCATTTTCTTCGACGGCACGCTGTTCCGCGACGACGAGATGATTGCGACCGGCACCGGCAATAAAACCGGCCGGCGCATGGGCCACATGCCGCTTGACGGCCCGGACGGCTCGCTCGCCGCGCTCAACGGCTTGCGCGCGCGGCGCATCTTCGTGCACATCAACAACACCAATCCAATCCTGATCGACGGCTCGCCCGAACGCGGGCGCGTCATCGCAGCGGGCTGGGAGATCGCGGAAGACGGCCTGGAGGTCACGCTGTGCAGCTGATGACGCCGCAGGAACTGGAAGCCGCGCTGCGCGACATCGGCGCGCGGCGTTATCACCGGCTGCATCCGTTCCACAAGCTCTTGCACGGCGGCGAATGCTCCAAGGGCCAGGTCCAGGCCTGGGCGCTCAATCGTTACTATTATCAGGCGATGATCCCGATCAAGGACGCGAGCCTGATCGCGCGCTGCGAGGATCAGGCGACGCGCCGCGAATGGCGCAGCCGTCTCGTCGATCACGACGGCGAGCGCGACGGCGAAGGCGGAATCGCGCGCTGGCTGAAACTCACCGACGGGCTCGGGCTTCCCCGCGATTACGTGATGTCGCTGCGCGGGCTGTTGCCGGCGACGAAGTTTGCCGTGGAAGCCTATGTGCATTTCGTGCGGGAAAAAACGTTGCTCGAAGCCATCGCCTCGTCGCTCACCGAACTGTTCTCGCCGCAAATCATCAGCGAGCGCATCGACGGCATGCTCAAGAGCTACGACTTCGTCACCGCCGAGACGCTGGCCTATTTCTCGCAGCGCCCGCCGCTGGCCGAGCGCGATTCCCGCTTTGCGCTGGACTACGTGAAGCGCCACGCGCATACGCCCGACGAGCAGCATCTGGTTCTGGCCGCGCTCGAATTCAAATGCGACGTACTATGGGCCATGCTGGACGCGCTCTATCATGCCTATGTGGCGCCGGGCCACATTCCGCCCGGCGCTTTCGTACCGAGGGAATAGAGAATCGTGACCGAAGCGGCGCCTGCTATACCGGCCGATGCCCGTCCGCGGTTGCCGCGCGGCGTGCGGCTGGTGCACAGCGAGGCGCAGGGCGGCTGGGTGCTGCTGGCGCCGGAGCGGGTGTTCAAGGCCGACACCATTGCCGTCGAGATCGTCAAGCGCTGCACCGGCGAAGCGACGCTCGATGCGATCGTCGATGATCTCGCCAAAACCTTCAACGCGCCGCGCGAGCGCATTCTCGCCGACGTGACGGCGATGTTGCGTGGGCTCGCCGACAAGAAGCTGTTGGAGCTGTGATGGCGGCGAATGGGAACGTGCGTTTGCATACCCCGCTCGGTCTCCTCGCCGAGCTGACGCACCGTTGTCCGCTCGGCTGCCCCTATTGCTCCAATCCGCTGAAGCTCGATCCGCGCGACGACGAGCTCGATACCGCGACGTGGGCCCGCGTGTTCGCCGAGGCCGCGGCGCTCGGCGTCTTGCAGGTGCATCTCTCCGGTGGCGAGCCGGGCGCGCGGCGCGACCTGGTCGAGATCACCGCCGCAGCCCACGGTGCCGGCCTCTACACCAATCTGATCACGTCGGCGGTCGGCATCACGGCTGACACGCTGCAAAAGCTTGCCGATGCCGGGCTCGATCACGTGCAGATCTCGATCCAGGACAGCACGCCGAAGAGCGCCGACCATATCGCCGGCTATGACGGCGCCTTCGCCCGCAAGCGCGCGCTCGCCGCCGAGGTCGTGGGTTTGAAAATTCCGCTCACCGTCAACGTCGTGGTGCACCGCGCCAATATCGAGCGGATTGAGGAAATGGTCGCGCTGGCGCTTGCGCTCGGCGCCAGCCGGGTCGAGATCGCGCACGTGCAATATTACGGCTGGGCCTTGCGCAACCGCACCGCACTGATGCCGAGCGCCGCGCAGGTCGAGCGTGCCGCCGCGGCGGTCGAGGATTTGCGCAAGCGTCATCACGGCGAGATCGTCATCGACGCCGTGGTGCCGGATTATTATGCGCGGTTGCCGAAGCCGTGCGTCGGCGGCTGGGGCCGGCGCTCGCTCAATGTGACGCCAGCCGGCAAAGTGCTGCCGTGCCATGCTGCGGAATCGATCCCCGGTCTCGAATTCTGGTCGGTGCGCGAGCATGCGCTCGCCGATATCTGGAAAGATTCGCCGGCCTTTAATGCCTTCCGCGGCACGTCTTGGATGAAAGAACCGTGCAAGAGCTGCGCCCGCCGCGATATCGATTTCGGCGGCTGCCGCTGCCAGGCCTTTGCGCTCACCGGCGACGCCGCCGCGACCGACCCGGTCTGCCATTTTTCGCCGCGTCATGACGAGGTCATAGCCCTTGCGGCGGTGCGGGACGACGCGCCTTACGCCTATCGCCGCATGTGACGCGCGGACGAAGCGCGATCAATAATTCGCCAAATCGTGCGCGACCCGATTGCACGTAGGGGTCGAAATGTCGGAGACTGGCAAACAAGGAAGCCGGCAGGGACCGGACTTCCGCACTCGGGAGGAATGTTATGAATAGACGCGTACCGCGCGGCACGTTGCTGGCCGCGACACTCGCACTTCTAGCCACCGCAGCGCTGGCCCAACAACAAGAAGCGCCCGCGCAAGCGCCCGCTCCTGCTGCCACGCCGGCACCCGCACCGGCGCCAGCCCCGGCTGCGATGCCCGCTCCGGCTCCAGCGCCGGCCCCAGCTCCGGTTGCCGCCGCGCCGGCACCGGCCGCGGCTCCCGCTGCCGCAGCGCTGCCGCCCGGCTCGCCGCTGATCGGACGCCCGGAAAACAACCCGGCCGCGGCGAAACTCGCGCCGGTGCCGGCGCCGCCGCTCGCCACCGCCGAAAACAAGCTGCCGCTCGACAAGCTGAAGGCGCCTAAGGGCTTCAACATCGAGGTCTATGCCAGCGGTATGCCCAATGCGCGCTCGATGGCGCTTGACGAGAAGGGCACGGTGTTCGTCGGCTCGCGCCTGCAGGACAAGGTCTATGCCATCACCAACCGGGACGGCAAACGCCAGGTCCACGTGCTGGTGTCCGGCCTGTATCGCCCGAACGGCGTCGCCTATAAGAACGGCACGCTCTACATCGCCGAGCTGTCGCAGATCTCCAAGATCGACAATGTCGAAGACCAGATCGACAAGTCGCCGAAGCCGATCGTCATCTATAACGACCTGCCCAAGGACGAGGCGCACGGCTGGAAGTTTTTGGCAATCGGCCCGGACAACAAGCTCTATTTCGAGGTCGGCCAGCCCGGCAACAACGTGCTGCATGATGCAAATCACGGCCAGCTGCGGCGCATCAACCTCGACGGCTCCGGCGCCGAAAAGATCGCCTTCGGCATCCGCAACACCGTCGGCTTCGACTGGAACCCGAAGAACCACGAGCTCTACTTCACCGACAACGGCCGCGATTGGCTGTCCGAGGATCTGCCCAACGACGAGCTCAACCGCATCACCAAGCTCGGCGAGGATTTCGGGGCGCCGTATTGCTATCAAGGCAATATTGCCGATCCCGAATTGGGCTGGGGCCACAGCTGCAGCGAATTCGTGCCGCCGGTCGCGCTGATGGGCCCGCACGCCGCGGCGCTCGGCATGCGGTTCTACACCGGCACCATGTTCCCGGCCGAATATCGCGACCAGATCTTCGTCGCCCGCCACGGCTCCTGGAACAAGACCAAAAAATTCGGCGGCGACATCGCGCTGGTCAAGCTCAACAAGGACGGTTCGGTGAAATCGGTCGAGCCGTTCATCACCGGCTTCCTGCAGCCCGACAACAATTACGTCGGCCGGCCGGTCGACGTGATCAACATGCCGGACGGCTCGATGCTGATCTCCGACGACTGGAACGGTGCCGTTTGGCGCGTCACCTACGGCCCGAGCAAGAAAGTCGCGGGCCGCTAGAACGAGGTCTGCCGCGTTACCTGTTGGTCGAGGGCGGCGTTCGCCCTCGATCTGCTTTGTAGGAGGCGATCGATGCGCAGCTTCGCCGCGATTTTGGCGCTCGGATGCTTCGTAGCCCTACCCGCGTCGGCGCAGCAGTTGGTGAAGGAGCGGCTGCCGACCTGCCTCGCCTGCCACGGCGAGAACGGCCAGTCGCAAATCGAAGGCGTGCCGTCGCTCGGCGCCCAGCAGGCGTTCTATGTCACGGTCCAGCTCCTGATGTTCCGCGAAAAGATGCGCATCGCCGATCCGATGAACGACATGGCCAAGGACCTCACCGACACCGACCTGCAAGGTTTCGCCGATATCATTTCGCAGTTGCCGGCGCCGAAACCCGCCGCCGGCCCGGTGGACGACGCCCGCATGGCGCGGGCGCAGGTTTTGGTCCAGCAGAACCGCTGCAACTTCTGCCATACGCCGAATTTTGCCGGCCAGCAGAACGTTCCCCGCATCGCCGATCAGCGCGAGGAATATCTGGTCAAGGCGATGCGCGGCTACAAGGACAATTCCCGCCACGGCTACGACGGCACCATGGCGGATGTGATGCAGCCGGTCACCGATGCGCAGATTTTGGACCTCGCCTATTACATGGCGCGGGTGAAGTAGCGGACAACGGGGGACAGACGACAGAGGACAGATATTAGATATTCTTCTCATCCGTCGTCTGTCGTCCGTCGTCCGTCGTCTGTCCTCGGATGACAACAGGACGCAGGACAGCGATAGATGATCGGGACTATTCTTCATCCGTCCTCTGTCGTCCGTCATCCGTCGTCCGCTTTGGGAGGCACCATGTTTTTTGCTCGCGCGCTCGCGGCGACGATTCTCGCTGCATTTGTTTTCATAACCGGCTCCGCTGCGGCGCAGACTTATCCCGACCACCCCATCACCATGCTGGTGCCGTTCCCGCCCGGCGGCGCCACCGATGCGATTGCGCGCATCATCCAGGAGCCGCTGCAGAAATCGCTCGGCCAGCCGATCGTGATCGAGAACATCGGCGGCGCCGGCGGCATGATCGCGGCCGACAAGGCCGCGCGCGCCACGCCCGACGGCTACACGATCCTGATCCACCAGGTGGCGCTGGCGGCGGGCATGTCGATGTATTCGAATCTGAATTTCGACGCCGAAAAGAGCTTCGTCACCATCGGCCTGATCAACACCGCGGCTTCGACGCTCGCCGGACGGCCGACGCTGCCGGCCAACAATTTCGCCGAGCTTTTGAAGTGGATGAAAGAGCCCGGCCAGAACATCAAGATCGGCCATCCCGGCGTCGGCTCCTACGGCCACCTGGCCGGCGTGCTGGTCGCGCAGGAGCTCGGCATCAAGGCGACGCAGGTGCCCTATCGCGGCGCCGGGCCGGCGCTGGTCGACCTGTTGTCCGGCGAAGTCGATCTGGAATCGCAATCGGCCGTGGTGTCCGGCCCCCTGGTCAAGTCGGGCAAGCTCAAGGCCTTCGCCGTCATCGGCCGCAACCGCTTTGCCGGCCTGCCGGACCTGCCAACCATGGGCGAGCTCGGCTACAAGAAGCTCGACATCGATTTCTGGCACATGCTGCTGGCACCCGCCGGCACGCCACGTCCGATCGTCGACAAGCTCAACGTCGCGCTCCGCGCCGCGCTCACAGATGCCAGGGTACAAAAAACTTTTGCCGACGGCGGCATGGATGAATTCCCGGCCGCGGAGGAAACACCAGAGGCCGCAGCCGCGCTGCTGGCGCGCGAGATAAAACTTTGGGGCGGCGTAATCCGCGATAACCATATCGCGGCCCAGTAGGGAATTCGGTCGCCGCCGATGACGACCGCGCGTCGTCCTTTGGCGCGAGCCGAAGCCGCGAAATTCACGGCGGTTTAGTAGGAGGGCTTGTTTGTAGGAGGCCCGGCAGAAGGCGAAGATCCGAACCGGTCCGAAAATCAACCGGCCGCCGCCGCAGGGAACCGGCGACGCCCGGATAACCGACGGTCCTGGGAGGTCATCATGATGTCTGCACGTGCGCTTGCGGCGTCGCTTCTCGCCGCGTCTGTTTTGGCAACCTTGGCAATCGGCCGCGCCGCGGCGCAAACCTATCCCGATCGCCCCATCACCATGCTGGTGGCGTTTCCGCCCGGCGGCGCCGACGACGCTATCGCGCGCATCATCCAGGATCCGCTGCAGAAAGCGCTCGGCCAGCCGATCGTGGTCGAGAACGTCGGCGGCGCCGGCGGCTCGATCGCCGCCGCGAGAGCCGCGCGCGCCGAGCCCGACGGCTACACCATCCTGCTGCACCAGGACGCGCTGGCGGCGGCGATGACGCTTTATCCGGACCGCACCTTCGACGCCGAAAAGGATTTCGTCACCATCGGCCTGATCAATACCGCGGCGACGACGCTTGCCGGACGGCCGAACCTGCCGCCGAACAATTTCAAGGAGCTGTTGCCGTGGACCAAAAAGCCGGGCCAGAACCTCAAGGTCGGCCATCCCGGCGTCGGCTCGTTCGGTCATCTCGCCGATGTGCTGATCATGCAGGAGCTCGGGCTCAAGGTCACCCAAGTGCCCTATCGCGGCGCCGGTCCGGCGCTGGTCGACCTGTTGGCGGGCCAGGTGGATCTGAGCATCATATCGGCGGTGGTCGCCGGGCCCCTGGTCAGGGACGGCAAGATGAAAGCCTACGCCGTCATCGGGCGAAAGCGGTTCGCCGGCTTGCCGGACCTGCCGACCTTCGGCGAGCTCGGCTACAAAAAGCTCAACATCGATTTCTGGCACATGCTGCTGGCGCCGGCCGGCACGCCGCGCCCGATCGTCGACAAGCTCAACAGCGCGCTGCGCACGGCGCTTAACGACGCCAGGGTGCAAAAGACCTTTGCCGAGGGCGGCATGGATCTGTACCCAGCCAACAAGGAAACCCCCGAGGCCGCCGCTGCGCTGCTCAAGAGCGAGATCAAACTCTGGGGCGAGGTGATCAAAGCCAACCACATCGCGGCGCAGTAGAGCATGATCCCGGAAGCTTGCCCTAGGACTTGATCCGAGGGTGGACGCCGGTTTTCGGAAAAGATCATGCTCAATTAAAAAAGCTCGCGGCGCGTCAGTCATTTAGCAACGCCGCGAACTTGTCGTAGCGTCTGCGCAGCGTCTTGGGCTTTTTCTTCTGCAGGTGCCAAAGTTTTTGGTGGCAGACGGCCGGATCGCCGCTGTACGTCCGCGCGCGGCGGCATCTTTTATTGGTGCAGAGCCGGAACGAGCCCAACACGTCGCATTGCCCGCGCGTAACCAGATCGTAGCGCTTGGCGCGCGGCAGCGCCTGCCACTGTTCGCGTGTCAACCGGCCGGGATAATTGCGTTTGGGCATGTGTACTCCTTTCGTTGTTCCCGTCATCCTGAGGCGCGAGCGCAGCGAGCCTCGAAGGATGACGGGCAACCAAGTCGGCTGTAGCCGACTTACTCAATAAGCGTACCGAAATCGGGTTTACCCGATTTCGGTTTGCGCCTCGGCCGTATCCTTCGAGGGCCGCTGCGCGGCCGCCTCAGGATGACGGGGGACAGGCAAGCTTGCTCATTCTCGCGACGCATTCGCGCCCGAGTTTTGCCGACCAAAGCCACGAAGCTTTTGCCTCCAAAAAAATAAGGGGAGGCGGAGCGCCGAAAAGGCGCAACTGTCCCGTGGGGCCTCGCCACGCCAACAGATGTTGCCACCTGCTCGCGCTTCGGGCGTGGCCGCGCGTCCTTCGGGACGCGCTCGCCTTTCGGCGCTCCACCGCGGCGCTCGCCAGGTTTTTAACCCTGACTCAGCTCCGGGCCGCGTTTCCTGGAACCGCCGGGTGCAAACGGGAGGACCCTCCCCGGCGCCAGTGCAGCGAGCTCCTCGCGGACCGGTCATAGTGCCGGACGAGCGGGGCCCCAAAGCCGCCCGGGAGCGGAGTGTGTCGTTCCGCTCGCGGGGACCGCTCTCGCTCCGCAACCAGGAGCACCCTCATGATGGCGTCCCTTATTTGAGCGAGATGCCGCTTTTGTATCAAAACCGGGACGCGTAAAAAAGGGACTGCGGTTTAGTGTTGATTTTGTTGGGCTAAATCACGTCCCACCAAGCCGACGGCAGCTCGTCGCGCTGTGTTTTTGGAAACAAAGATTCGCAAGCCAGCATGCGGATCGTCATGGCCGGGCTTGACCCGGCCATCCACGTCTTTTTGTTTTCGTGGATCCGCGACCTTCAGCGCCGTAGCCCGATCGCTGCTATTGCCGTTACAATCTTCATCAGCAAGTCCGAGCGAAACGAAAGTCCAGCCGCATCGAGGGCCCCGCCATGAAGCTGCACCGCCGTCGCATTCTGCAACTGGCAGCGGGTGCTGCCGCCGTGCCGGTCCTGCCGCGCGCCGCGGCGGCGCTGGATTATCCGACGCGGCCGGTGCGCCTCATCGTCGGCTACACGGCGGGCAGTGCGCCCGACATCGCTGCGCGCCTGATCGGGCAATCGCTGTCGGACCGCCTCGGCCAGCAATTCATCACCGAGAACAAGCCCGGCGCCGGCACCAATCTCTCGACCGAGGCCGTGGTCCGCGCCGCGCCGGACGGCTACACCCTCCTCGTGGTGGCGACGCCGAACACGCTCAGCGGATTGCTGCACGACAATCTCAGCTTTGATTTCATCCGCGATATCGCGCCGGTCGGCTATATCGGCGCGACGCCGTTCGTCGTGATCGTGCCGCCGTCGTTCCCGGCGCAGACCATCGCCGAGCTCATCGCCTATGCCAAGGCCAATCCGGGCAAGGTCAACATGGCCTCGAACGGCACCGGCAACCTCACCCATATTTCCGGCGAGCTGTTCAAGATGATGGCCGGCGTTGATTTGTTTCACGTGCCGTATCGCGGCGAACTGGAGGCGCAGGCCGATCTGCTCGCCGGCCGCGCCCAAATCATGTTCGATCCGATCATCTCGTGCCTGGGCCAGATCAAGGCCGGCAAGCTCCGCGCGCTGGCGGTAACGACGCCGACGCGCATCGATTCGCTGCCCGGCGTGCCGACCGTGGGCGAGACCGTGCCGGGCTACGCGGTGACCGGCGGTCTGGGCATCGGCGCGCCGCGCGATACGCCGGCCGAGATCATCGACAAGCTCAATGCCGCGATCAAAGCCGAGCTGAACGACGATGCGGTGAGAGGCCATCTCGTCGAGCTCGGCAACATCCCGATGGCGATGAGCCCCGCCGACTATCGCAAGCTGATCGCCGACGAGAACGCCAAGTGGAGCAAGGTGATCAAGTTCGCCGGTATCAAGCTCGGCTGAATTGCGAAACCTGATCGCGCTGCCGAGCGGACGATACCGCCGGTACCGTTCATCCCTTGCCGTAAAACACCGGCACCGGGACGCCTTGCGTAATGGCTTCGATGCGCGCGTCCTCGTCTTGCTTTTTCTTCTCGCAAAGCTCCAGCACCCGCATGATGTCGGCGCGCGGGATGAAGCAGACGCCGGTGTCGTCGGCGACGACGAGGTCGCCGGGATTGACGCGCACGTCGCCCATCTGAATCTCGCCATTGATCTCGACGGTTTCGAGCCGCCATTTGCCGGTGGCCGGCGTGATCTCGCTGGCCCAGATCGGATAGCCTATACTTCGCGAATGGCGCACGTCGCGCACGCCGCCCATGACGATGGCGCCGCGCTCGCCCTGGCGTTGGCCGGTATAAGACGAGATGCCACCCATATTGGACATGCCTCCGACGCCGGAGATCACCAGCACGTCGCCGTCTTCGGCGAGGTTGTGCGCCTCGAATTCGGCCATGCGGTTGACGTGGGTTTTTGCGTCGAGCGGATCGGCGCGCTGGCGGATGTTGCGCACGGTGAGCGCCGGACCGACGATCAATTTGCCGGGCAAGGTCGGCTTGAGCGTGGTGGCGCCAATCACGCCTTCGGGCACGCCGAGCTCGTCCATCACGTCGGAGATCAGGCTGGTGCATTCGCCGAGCGCCAGGAAGCGCTCCACCGCGCCCGCGGGCGGCTTCGGCGTCGATTGCATCCGGATGCGCTCGGCCGCGATCCGGCCGGTGAGTTTCTTGTCGGGCATGGCGTTTCCTCGGCGTGAAAGTTACGAAGGCCCAGAAAGCGGCCTTGATCGCTTGGATGCACTCTGTTCGCGTTGATGATCTTGTCAAGGATCGTAGACCGCCGCAGGCGGCGGCGCTTCGCGCCGTCCTTGACAAGATCATCAACGCGAACAGAGTGCATCCAAGCGATCAAGGCCGCCATCCCGATCACTCATTAATTGGACTGATCCCCTTCCCTTCCGTTGGCGAAATGCAGCGGATTACGCTACGCTCATCGGCACTGCGAAGCCCCGGCGCCACGGGTGCGACCATGATGAAACTCGGCTTGTTTGTCGAAGGCACCGGCCACCATGTCGCCGCCTGGCGCGATCCCGACGTCGATCCGCGCGGAAGGCAGACGCTCAAACACTATGTCGACATCGCGCGGCTTGCCGAGCGCGGCAAGTTCGACCTGTTGTTCATGGCCGACACCAACGCCACCTTCGGCCCCGACGACGTCGAGACCTGGACGCGCACCACGCAGGCGTCGCGGCTCGAGCCGATCACGCTGCTGGGCGCGCTGGCCGCCGTCACCGAGCGCATCGGGCTCGTGGCCACCGCGACCACGACCTATTTCGAGCCGTTCCATGTCGCGCGCTTTTTTGCTTCGCTCGACCAGATCAGTGGCGGGCGCGCGGGGTGGAATCTGGTGACCTCGCTCGCGGTGGCGGAGGCTTATAATTTCGGCCGCGAGAGCCATCCGCATCACGGCGATCGCTACGCCCGCGCCCGCGAATTCGCCAAGGTTGTGCTCGGCCTGTGGGACAGTTTTGAAGACGGCGCCGTTATCGCCGACAAAGCCAGCGGCATCTATCTCGACCAAGCAAAACTTCATTTTCTCAACCACAGGGGCAAGCACTTTTCGGTGCGCGGGCCGCTGACCGTGCACCGCTCGCCGCAGGGCCATCCGGTGATCGTGCAGGCCGGCCAGTCCGATGACGGCCGAGATCTTGCCGCCGAGACCGCGGAGATCACGTTCACGGTGCAGCAGGATTTCGAAGCGGGCCGGGCGTTTTACGCCGACATCAAGCGCCGCGCCGCGGCTTACGGCCGCCACCCCGACTCGATCAAGGTGCTGCCCGGCGTCATGACCGTGATCGGCCACACGCGCGCCGAGGCGCAGGACAAATACGAGCGGTTGCAGGCGCTGCTGTCGCCGGAACTGGCGATCAAGGATTTATCGTCGCATTTCGGCTTCGACATGTCGCGCTTGCCGCTCGATGGTCCAGTGCCCGATCCGGCGCCCGACGTCGAGCAGAAAGGCCGCGTCAAAGTCATGGTCGAGCTGGCGCGCCGCGACAACCTCACCATCCGCCAGCTCTACAAGCGCGTCTACGGCCAGCGCGGCCACCGTGTCGTCATCGGCACCGCGGCCGAAGTCGCCGACGCGCTCGAACAATGGTTCCGCGGCGGCGCGGCGGACGGCTTCAACATCCTGCCGCTGACCTTTCCGCGCGGACTCGAAGACATCGTCGATCTGCTCATTCCGGAACTGCAGCGCCGCGGCCTGTTCCGCACGGAATACGAAGGCAAGACGCTGCGCGAAAACCTTGGCCTGCCGTTTCCCGCGAATCGCTGGGCGCTCGAGCGGGAGCAGAAGAACGCCGGATAAACTGTCAACCCGTTTGGGCGTCAATGACTACGCCGTCGTCCGTGCACGCGGCAGCGAACGCAGTCCGGCAGTCGCACTACGCAACGCCTTTTTTGTCATCCGCATCCGTAATCATTTGCATGACCGTTGTGACGGGTTCGATGACAGCCACCGCACCATTCGCCAACTGGATCATGGTCCGGTATACCGGCGCTGCATCAATGGCATCTCCGACCGAGCAAATCTGATCAACATTGACATAGATACTCTTCGAGGTGCTCCCGACATTATGAGTGAGCGCGATAAAGCTCATTGAATTGTCTCCGTTCCGAGTGACGCTACGGTCAGATGTGATTGTACAGCGCGATATCTTATACTTGCGAGAGAATATAACACAGTCCTGCACGTCGGCAAGGAGCGGGTTGCACGTTGCAAAATTACACCCTTTTCCTTGCGGGAGGGACCCCTGCACGGTGCAACAATAAAGGTCGGGTGAGGGTGTCGGGGCTCCGACCGCTTGCCCAGCGGAGCCAGTTGACCGTCCGGCGCCGCGTCTCCCGCAAGGGGGAGCATGGGTTCCGTGGCTTAGCCGGCAGCCACCTTCTCATTCGTCCCCGATTCCGGCATCAGCGCCGCGGCCTTCAGGCCGGCCTGCACCTTGGGAACAGTCGTCTTCACGTCGGTGATCGGCAGCCCGTGGGTCGGGCCGATGATCTTGACGTCGAGCCGCGCGATCAAATGGTCGAGGCGGTCGCAATAGACGTTCATGTCGGCGAATTTGGTCCAGAACAGCGCGAGGTCGGCGAAGGTCGAGGACACGTCGGGCAGATCGAGCGACACCGCTTCCTCGGCAATGAGGCCGCAATGGCCGTCCTCGTGGTAGTGGCTGTAGGCAAAACCGTCGCCGGGAAACAGCACGCGCTCCTTGGTGTCAAAACCCCACCAGGTGGTGCGCAGGTCGCGGATCACCGGCTCGACCGCCATCAGCGTGCGGCCGCCGAGATCGATCTCGTCGCCCTCCTGCATCGAACGCATACGGTGTTCGTATTGCGGGAAGGCCAGGTGATAGTCGCTGACGTCGCCGACCAACAGCGCATCGGGAAAGGTTTTCAGGATGCGGCCGAGGCCGCCGCAATGCGGCGTCTCCTGGTGGGTGACGAACAGATATTTGAGCGGCGCCACGCCGCGGGCGAACAGCTCGTTCATGTGCCGCTCGATGACCGGAAAATCCTTCGGATGCCCGGTCTCGACCAGGATCGAGGCGTCGCTACCCGCGACCAGGTAGGCGGCGTTGTAGCCGTGATAGACCTTGCCCTTGTGGCGCTGCGCCAGGCAGTCGCCGATCCAGAACACGTCGGGCGCGATCTCGCGCGGCATGCGCTGCGCCACCGGCGTATCGAGCATGCTCTTGCTCTGCGGCTTGCCCAGCATGGTCAGCGCTCCTCGTCGCGGGTGACGTAGCGCGACACCGCCACGCTCTTGTCGCAGGCTTTCAAGAATTCATCGAGCATCGCGTAGTGCCGCGCCACCACATTGCGGCCGCGCAGGATGCAGCCGTAGCCGGGCGCGATGCATTCGATGTCGAATTTGTCGAACACGTTGCCGATGCCGCGGCGGATCGAATCGGTCGGCGCGCCTTCCAGCCACCAGTAGCGCGTGTTGAGCATGAACGAGCGGACATCGCGCAGCGACGTCGAGTCGTTGTCGGTTTCGTCCACGATCCACGGCCCGGTCGCGGTATCGCGCCAGGTGTGGGTGAACATGTCGGATGAGAACAATGTCCGCGTCGCGCGGTCGTAGAGCCAGCGCGTGGCAATGAGCCGGATCGGCGCCTGCATGACGTCGATCGCCCGGCCGCCCTTGCCGAGCTCGATGGTGTCGGCGCGCGTCACTGCCGTGACCTTCATCGACTTCAAGATGTCGCGACCTTCGGCCTTGGCGCCGAAATCGAACCACAGCGCCGCGTCGATATTGCTGGTGTAGCAGGTCTCGACGTTGAAGTGCCCGGCGAAGCTTTCAACATTGTTGATCGACATGAATTCGTTGAGCCGCAGCGGGAACATCGACAGCGGCAGGCCGGGCGCGATCAGGGATTCGACCTGCGCGCGGATCACCGGCTCGTCCTTGCCGAAGCCGGTGTCGATCAGCATGGCGGCGTCGGGCTGCGTCAAGAGATAGCTGTTCGCCACCGAAAAGCCCCGGGCGCTCGCCGGATAGGAGCTGACCCGGCCATCGAGTGCGAAGGGGTTTTGCAGGGCGTAGAGCTTGTCGTCGGCGAGCGAGGCGATGCCGCCGGCGAAGGCTTGGGATTGGCGCGTTCGTTCGGGCGGGTATTGGGTGGAGAGGGACATGATGGGCAGACCTTACCGAGCCTGCCCGGCGAAGGGAACAGGTCTCAAGCGGCTGTTTCCCGGGCGCAGCGCAGCACGAAGTGATGCGCTGCAGACCCGGGATCGTTACGCACTCCGAGCCTGCGACGATCCCGGATCAGCGGTGCACCGCATCCGGGAAACGCGACTAAGCATTCTCATAGAGCGCCGCCGCCCGCACGTCGTCCTCGATCATGCGCCAGATGCGGTCGACCAGAGCGACGAATTCCGGTGTGCGCTTGATCTCGAGATCGCGCGGCCGCGGCAGCGCGATCTTGATCTCGGCCTGCAGCCGGCCGGGCCGCCGCGCGAACACCAGCACGCGGTCGGACAAAAACACCGCCTCGTCGATCTGGTGGGTGACGAACAGCACTGTCTTTTGGCCGCGCTCCCAGATACGCAAAAGTTCGGTCTGCATGATCTCGCGGGTCTGGGCGTCGAGCGCGGCGAACGGCTCGTCCATCAAGAGGATTTCGGGATCGATGGCCAGCGCGCGGGCGAGATTGACGCGCTGGCGCATGCCGCCGGAAAGTTGCCGCGGATGATAATGCTCGAAGCCTTCGAGTCCGACGAGCTTCAACAGCTCCATGATACGCTTGCGGTCGGCGGCGCCGATCGAGCCGGCAACCTCGCGGCCGATGATGGCGTTGGCCAGCACCGTGCGCCACGGCAGGAGACTGTCGTTCTGGAACACAAAACCGCGGTCGGTGCCGGGCTCGCGCACGGCGCGGCCGTCGAGCGACACTTCGCCCGCGCTGGCGTGTTCGAGGCCGGCGACGATGCGCAAAAACGTGGTCTTGCCGCAGCCGCTCGGCCCGACCACCGAGATGAACTCGCCGCGCTCGACCGCGAGAGTGATGCCGCGCAAGGCTTCGAGATCGCCGAACGATTTGGACAAGCGCGTGACGACGAGCTTCGCGGTCATGTCTAGTCCTTGGTCCACGGCACCAGCCGCTTTTCCAGCCAGCCGAAACCCGCGGTCATGACGATGCCGGCGACGGCGAGCACCACGACGCCGGCGAACAGCTCCGGCATGTTGAAGGCGTCGGCCGATTGGCTGATCAGCCGGCCGAGCCCGGCACGCGAGCCGAACAGCTCCGCCACCACGACGCCGATCAGGCCACGGCCGATGCCGAGTTTCAGGCCGGCGAGGATGAACGGCACCGCAGACGGCAGCGACACCTTGAAGAAGATCTGCCTGCGTGTGGCGCCGAACGAGCGCAGCATCTCGATCAGCCTTTCGCTCGTCGTGCGCAATCCGGCCTCGGTGTTAATCGCCACCGGAAACAGCACCAGCGAGATCACTACGATCACCTTCGACCAGATGCCGATGCCGAACCAGAGAATGAACAGCGGCGCCAGCGCGATGGTCGGCGTCGCGTAAAGACCCGAGACCCACGGCTGCAGCGCCTGTTTCATCGTCGTGCCCGACGCCATAGCGAAGCCGAGCGCGATGCCGAGAATGCTGGCGATGACATAGCCGAGCGCGAATTCGGCGGCGCTGACGTCGACATGGTGCCAGAGCTGGCCGGTGACCGCGAGATTGTAGATGGCGACCGCGATTTCCGAAGGCGCAGCGAGGAACAGCGCATTGTCGACAAGGAAGCGGCTGATCAGCTCCCACAGGGCAAGCCCGCCGGCGACCGACAGGATTCCCGCGATATATCGGACGCGCAGCAAACCAGCGACGTGAGGCGGCGCGGCAGCCTCCGCCGGCCGGGATTCCGGCTGGCTCACCGTTTTGACGCCTTCACTCGTTACGCTCATGGCGATCAGTTATGCGCTATTCGGAAATCTGCGTCACGCCGGGCAGCAGCAGGCGATCGACGGTGAAGCCCAAAGGCAGATCGCCGAGATCGCGTAGCGCATCGATCACACTGCCGACCTTGCGCTTGGAGACCTTGCCGGTGGGCTCGAACAGGTTCTTGTCGTGGAGGAAGGCATAGGCCTTTTCCACGTCGTCCCGGTCGATCTTGCTGACCTCCATCTGCAGCTTGACGACGTCCTCGCGGTTGTTCGGATCGTCGAAGAAGGCGACGCCTTTGTTGTAGGCGTCAAGAAAACGCTTGAGCACGTCGCCATTCGCCGCAGCCCAGTCGCGGTTCACCGCCATGCCGGCGAACGGCATATCCGGCAGATATTCGAAAGTGAAGCCCAGATTCGTGTAGCCGGCCGTTTCGGCGAAAAAATTGAACGGCATGGTCAGGAGCGCCGCATCGACCGCGCCGGATTTCAGCGCCGAGAACCGCGCGCTGGTGGCGCCGGCAAACACATAATCGTAATCGCCGGATTTCAGCCCATGCGGCTCGAGCATGCGCTCGGTGAAGATGCGGGTGATGTCTTTGGCACCGCCGATGATGATGGTCTTGCCCTTCAAATCCTCGATCGTCTTGATCTCGGGCTTGGCGAGCAGAGCATAAGGCGGCGACTGGATGACGATGCGCACCAAAGCAACCGGCGCGCCTTTGTCGATGGCGCGGATCGGATCGACCATGCCGGCGGTGGGCGCGACCGCATAGGAACCGGCGGCAAGCTGCTGGATCACCGACGCATTCGACTGCGCGAAAACCAGGTCGATCTTGATGTTGGCGGCGTCGAAATAGCCGTTCTTGACGGCGATATGGAACGGCCAGAGATTGGCCGAGGTGGCGTCGACTGAGCCAACCGAGACGACGTCGGCGGCGCCGGCGTGCAGCGGCGGCGACAGCGCGACGGCCGCGGCTACGACTATTCCCTTCAACAGCGAATTGGGCATGACGGCGCGTCTCAATCCGTCATCTGGGTCACGCCCGGCAGGACGACTTTGTCGACGTCGAGTGCGCCGGGCAGATCGCCGAGACTCTCCATCGCCTTGGCGAGCGCGTTGAGTTTCGATCGCGAAACCTTGCCGGTCGGCTCGAAGAAATGGCCGTCGTGGAAGAATTTGTAGGCCTTGTGGACGTCGTCTTCGTTCATGCTCGAGGCGGTCTCGAGGATGCGCAGCGCGCCGGCGCTATTTTTCTCATCATCGAACCAGGCGATGCTCTTAGCTTTCGCCCGCAGCAATTTCTCCAGCGTCGCTTTGTTGGCGTTGGCCCACGCCACATTGACCGCGGTTCCGGAGAACGGCAGGTCCTTTACGTAATCCACCGTCAGGCCGAGGCTGTTGAATCCCCTCGCCTCCGCCTGAAAGTTGAACGGCGGCAATAGAATCGCGGCATCGACCGCGCCGGCGAGCAGCGCCGAAGCGCGCGCCGTGGTGGCGCCGGCGAACACCATGTCGAAGTCGCCCGGGTAGACGCCGTTCGGCGCCAGCATGCGCTCGACATAGATGCGCGTGATGTCCTTCGGCCCGCCGAGCGATATGACCTTGCCTTTGAGCTCCTTCATGTTGGTGATGCCCGGCTTGGCGACGAGATCGTAGGGCGGCGCCTGGACGTCGATCCGCACCACCGCGATCGGGGCGCCCATGCCGACGGCGCGCAACGGATCGGCAAGCCCGGTCTGCGTGGCGATGCCGAGCGAGCCGGCCGCGAGTTGCTGCACCAGCCCGGCGCTCGACTGGACGTAGACGAAATCGACCTGCAAGCCCTCGTCGGCAAAGAAGCCTTGGTCCAAGGCGATGAGCTCGGGCCACAGGTTTGCCGAAGCCTGGCCGACGGTTCCGAGCGTCACCGGCTCCGCCGCGCGCGCAGCCGGAGCGGCCAAGCACGCCAGCACGGCGGCGGAAAGCACAGCACGACGCAACTTCGCCTGACATCCCATGGTCGCCTCCGTTCAGGCCTTCTTTCATCAAGCCTTGCCGGCCTGGGCGCGGTAATGGCGTGCAATCTCCGTGCCGGTCGTCTTCCACACCCGGCCGTGCTCGCCGATGTAGCGCAACGCGGCATCGAAAGCGTCGATGCGGTGCGGCACGCCGGTGAGATAGGGATGGATCGCAATCGCCATCACGCGGCCCGATTGCGCGCCCTCGCGATAGAGCACGTCGAACTGCCGGCAGATCATGTCGCGGAACTGATCGGCCGTCCGGTTGAATTTCTCGAAGGCCGGCTTGTCGTTGATCTCGTGGCTGTAAGGCACGCTGACCAGCGTCTTGCCGCCGTCGAGCGACATGATGTAGGGCTGATCGTCGTTGGTCCAGTCGCAGACGTAATCGCAAGCCTCGGCGGCGAGCAAATCGAGCGTGTTCCAGGTCTCCTGCAGGCCGGAGCCGAGCCAGCCGCGCGGCCGCGTGCCGGTTGCCCGCTCGATGGTCGCGAGCGCATCCTTGATGATGCGCGGCTCCTCGCCCGGCGATGCCGCGTTGAGGCGACGCGTATTGCTTTCGCAATGGCCCATCCATTCCCAGCGCCGTTTGTTGCCTTCCTCAATGATCGCGGGATGCTCGACGCAAAGCTCGCTGTTGAGCGCGACGGTGGCGCGGATGCCGTGCCGGTCGAGCACTTCCATCAGGCGGAACACGCCGACCCTGTTGCCGTAGTCGCGCGACGACCAGGTCGGAACGTCGGGCACCGGCACGCCGGTGCCGCCGGAGCCGGGCGGCACTTTCTCGTCGAGGGCGAAAAACTCGATGTTCGGAATAACCCACAGCGCGACATGGGCGCCGTTCGGCCATTTCAACGGTGGGCGGTGGATGATCGGCGAATAGGGAAACGGACCGTAGCGGGACGGCTTCATCGTTCAGCTCGCCTTCTTCACGGCGGGACTTGTTGCGGACAGCTGCGCGATGACCTCGTCGATATGCATCACGTCGGCGTATTTGTGGTGCAGGTCGAACAGGTTGACCTTGTGCGACAGCGCGCTGCGATCGAAGCAGCATTCCTCCGCCAGCACGACGTGGTAGCCGTGCGAATAGGCATCCACCGCGCTCGCCCGCACGCAGCCCGACGTGCTTTCGCCGCAAATGATCAGCGTCCGGACGCCGAGCTGGGTAAGGTGCGCGGTGAGCGGCGTGCCGTAGAACGCGCTGGCGCGCTGCTTGGTGATGACTACGTCGCCCTGCTGCGGCTTGAATTCCGGCCGGATGACGAAGTCGGACGGGTCGACCGACGAGCTCACGCGCTTGGTGGCGCCGACGAAATCGGGGCGGCTTTCGCTGCGCGTGTCGCCGGTCGAATAGAAGACCGGCAAGCCCGCCGCGCGCGCTGCGGCAAACAGGCGTTTGGTCGGCTCGATGGCGTCATAGGCGTAGTGACCGCAAGCGCTCGGGAAGGTCTTGGCGAGCTCCGCCGGCGGCTTGGCGCCGCCGCGATAGACCAGCTCATAGAGATCGATGGCGAGCAGCGCCGGCGCCGGTCCGACGAACGTCTTGCGCCGGTAATGGGAATAGATGTCGAGAATGTCCGGCGTGACGATGTCCTTCCAGCAATGGTCTTCGAAATCGTCGCTCATGTCCTGATATCCGCTTCGTAATCCCCCGAACGGCCGGAACTCCGGTGGCGCAAGTTCCGGCTGCCCAATTGGGCGGCATAAACACCGAGGTTATGGGAGAATTCCCGGCGTGGCCAGTTCTCCGCTCACGCAATTTTGCAATTCGCATTCGAATTGGAACAGGCTAGAATTGCCCTGAAGGGTGGGCGCCTGAACTGCAACCGATCCCATATGGGGATGCGCACCATTCGATCTCGGGAGGACAGTATGATTGCCCTTTCCATCAACGGAAAGACTTACAACGTCGACGCTGAATCCGACACGCCGCTGCTCTGGGTCATCCGCGACACGATCGGCCTGACCGGCACCAAATATGGTTGCGGCATCGCCCAATGCGGCGCCTGCACCGTGCACATCAACGGCGTCGCCACGCGCTCCTGCCAAGTCCCCGTCGGCACCGTCGGCTCGAAGCAGATCACCACCATCGAAGCGCTGGCGCAAAACGGCAAGCTGCACCCGGTGCAGCAGGCCTGGCTCGATCTGGACGTGCCGCAATGCGGCTACTGCCAGAGCGGGATGATGATGGCGGCGGTTTCGCTGCTCAAGACCAACCCGAAGCCGACCGACGACGATATCGACGCGGCGATGACCAACGTCTGCCGCTGCGGAACCTATCAACGCATCCGCGCCGCGATCCACGCGGCGGCCGGCAAAGCGTAAGGGGGAACGCAGCCATGACATATATGCCCAAAATCGACCGCCGTTCCTTCGTTATCGGCACCGCCGCGGCCGGCGCCGGACTTGCGCTCGGCTTCGACCTGACGCCGTCCGAATCCGCCGACGCGACACCCGAAGTCAACGCCTGGGTCGTGATCAATCCGGACGACAGCATCGTCATCCGCATCGCCAAATCGGAAATGGGACAGGGCACGCTCACCGGCCTTGCCCAGCTCACCGCCGAAGAGCTCGGCTGCGATTGGTCGAAGGTCTCGACCGAATTTCCCACCCCCGGGCAGAACGTCGCGCGCAAGCGCGTCTGGGGCGATTTCTTCACCGCCGGCAGCCAGGGCATCCGCTCCTCGAACGAACTGGTGCGCAAGGGCGGCGCCGCGGCGCGCATGATGCTGATCCAGGCCGCCGCCGACGAGTGGAAGGTGCCGGCTGAGGAATGCAGCGCGGCCAACAGCGTCATCACCCACGCCAAGACCGGCCGCAAAACGACTTTCGGCAAGGTCGCGACCGCGGCCGCCAAGGTCGAGCCGCCGAAGGACGTGACGCTGAAGGATCCGAAAACCTGGACCATTGCCGGCAAGCCGCTCAAGCGGCTCGACACGCCGGACAAGATCGTCGGCAAACCGCTCTACGGCATCGATGTGCGGCTGCCGAACATGCTCTATGCCTCGATCCGCGCCTGTCCGGTGTTCGGCGGCAAGGTGACGAGCTACGACGAAGCCAAGATCCACGACATGCCGGGCGTCAAGAAGGTCGTCAAAGTCGGCGACGACGCCGTCGCGGTGGTCGCCGATTCGTGGTGGCGGGCGCGCAAGGCGCTCGATGCGCTGCCGATCGTCTGGGACGAAGGCGAGAACGTCAAAGTCTCCAGCGCCTCGATCGCCCAATGGCTCAAGGAAGGCCTCGATGCCGACGAAGCCTTCGTCGGCAACAAGTCGGGCGACGCCAAGGCTACGCTGACCGGCGCCGCCAAGGTGATCGAAGCAACCTACTCCTATCCGTATCAGAGCCACGCGCCGATGGAGCCGATGAACGCCACCGCGCTCTACACGGCGGACAAGTGCACCGTGTGGTGCCCGACGCAAAATGGCGAGTCGGCACTGGCGGCGACCGCGGAGGCCGCCGGCCTGCCGGTGCCGCAATGCGACGTGATCAAGACCTATCTGGGCGGCGGCTTCGGCCGGCGCGGCCAGACCGACTACGTCCGCCAAGCGGTGGCCATCGCCAAGGAGATGCCCGGCACGCCGGTCAAGCTGCTCTGGACCCGCGAGGAGGATACCACCCACGACGTCTATCACCCGGTCACGCAGTGCAAGATGCGAGCGGCCTTCGACGACAAGAAGAACCTGGTCGCGCTGCACATGCGGATTTCCGGCCAATCGATCCTGGCGTATCAGCTGCCGGCGCGGATGGTGAACGGCATGGATCCGCTGGTGTTCGTCCATGGGCTGATGCCGAAAGGGCCGGAGGGCGAGTTCGGCTACAACATCCCGAACCTGCTGATCGACCATGCGATGCGCAATCCGCCGATCCCGCCGGGCTTCTGGCGCGGCGTCAACCTCAACCATAACTCGATCTACGTCGAGTCGTTCATGGATGAGCTGGCGCATTCGGTCGGCGAGGATCCGCTCGCTTTCCGCCTCAAATATCTCAAACCCAA
This sequence comes from Xanthobacteraceae bacterium, assembly GCA_050010715.1. Classification (GTDB taxonomy): domain Bacteria; phylum Pseudomonadota; class Alphaproteobacteria; order Rhizobiales; family Xanthobacteraceae; genus BOG-931. The sequence continues at coordinate 87,372 of JBEKKM010000004.1, forward strand.
GCACGCCGCCGTGCTCAAAGCGGTGGCGGACAAGGCGGACTACAGCAAACCGCTGCCGAAAGGTGTCTATCGCGGTGTCGCCCAGATCATGGGCTTCGGCAGCTATGTCGCCGCCGTCGCCGAGGTCTCGGTGACCAACGGCCAAGTCAAGCTCCACCGCATCGTCGGCGGCACCAATTGCGGCTACGCCGTCAACCCGGAGCAGGTGATGCGGCAGATCGAGGGCTCGTTCGTCTACGGTCTCTCTGCCATGCTGTATGGCGAGTGCACCGTGCGCGCCGGCCGCATCGAGCAGAAAAACTTCGATACCTATCAGGTGATGCGTATCGACGAGATGCCGAAGGTCGAGTTCGTCGTCATGCCCGACGGCGAGTTCTGGGGCGGCGTCGGCGAGCCGACCATCGCGGTGGCGGCGCCTGCCGTGCTCAACGCGATTTTCGCGGCGACCGGCAAGCGCATCCGCAACCTCCCGCTCAAGGACAACGACCTGACGTCCGCTTAAGCGGCTAAAAGCGGCGGGCCAAAAAGCCCGCCGCGTCTTCCTGTAATGGCGAGACAACGCGCGACCCGTCGGCAAATCCTGCACGGTGCGGCTGGCGCCGCAGCCGCGGCAGGGCTGTGGCCGCGGGCGCTGCGCGCGCAAGCTGAGCCGCGCATCGTCATCGTCGGCGGCGGCTTTGCCGGCGCGGCTTGTGCCCGCGCGCTGCGCGCCGCCGATGCCAAGCTTGCGATCACCTTGGTCGAGGCGCGGCCCACCTATACGGCGCCGCCCCTGAGCAACGGCGTGCTCGGCGGCGTCCGCGAACTCTCGCAACAGCAATTCGGCTACGACAAGATCGCCGCCGCCGGCATCAAGGTCGCGATCGCTTCCGCGACCGCCGTCGATGCGCAGGCGCGCAGCGTCACGCTGTCGAGCGGCGATAAATTATCCTACGACCGGCTCGTGCTGGCGCCCGGCATCGAGCTGAAGTTCGATGCTATCTCCGGTTACAGCGCAGCCGCCGCAGCGCAGGTGCCGCATGCATGGACCGCGGACGCGGCGCAATACGACTTGCTGCGCCGGCAGATCGCCGCCATGGCCGATGACGGCGTCGTCGCCATCGTCGCGCCGGCCAATCCGTCGCGCTGCCCGCCCGGCCCGTACGAGCGCGCCAGCATGATCGCGCATTATCTGAAGACCAATAAGCCGAAAGCCAAGATCGTCATCCTCGACGCCAAAGACGCGTTCACCATGCAACAGTTGTTTCTCGATGCATGGCAAAAACTTTATCCCGACATGATCGCCTGGAAGTCGCTGTCGAACGGCGGCAATGTCGCCTCCATCGACGTGGCGAAGAAATCGATCGAGACCGATTTCGACACTTACGAATACGCGGTCGCCAACGTGATCCCGCCGCAAAAGGCCGGCAAGATCGCGGCGCTGGCCGGCGTCGTCGACCGCACCGGCTGGTGCCCGGTGGATGCGCTGACGTTCGAGTCGCTGAAAGAAAAGAACATCCACGTCATCGGCGATTCGGCTTTCGCCGGCTCGATGCCGAAGTCGGCGTTCTCCGGCCTGATCGAGGGCAGGCTCTGCGCCGCCGCGATCGTCCGCCTGTTTGCCGGCGCCGCGCCGGATGCCGCGCCGATGTCGAGCAATTGCTACAGCGTCGTCGCGCCCGGCTATGCCATCTCGATCACCGGCGAATTCTATCCGGTGAACGGCGAATACACCGAAGTCGACAACTCGATCCATTCCAGCCCGCTCGATGCGCCGCCGACGCTGCGCGCCGAGGAAGCCAAGAACGCCGATGCCTGGTTCCGCACCGCGACGACAGAGATTTTTGGTTAGCGCGTTGGCCACCGCGCTCGCGCCGCTCGCCGCGTCTGCCGCGCCGGGCCATGCGGAGCTCGTTGCTTACAAAATCGTCGGCGACGCTATTCCGGCATCGCTGACCGGCAGCCAAGGCGACGCCACGCGCGGCCGGGCGATCGTCGGCAACCATAATACCGGACTGTGCCTGTTGTGCCATTCTGGGCCGTTCCCGGAAGACAAGTTCCAGGGCACCATGGCGCCCGATCTCGCCGGCGCCGGCGCGCGGTGGAGCGAAGGGCAATTGCGGTTGCGCATCGTCGATGCCAGCAAGTTCAATCGGCAAACCATCATGCCGCCGTTCTATCGCGTCGATCTTTTGACCCGGGTGGCCGCGGCCTATCGCGGCAAGCCGGTGCTCAGCGCGGTGGAAGTCGAGGACGTGGTTGCCTATCTGATGACCTTGAAGTGAAGCGAAAAATGGATCGAAACCGCTCACGCCGCCAAATTCTCAAAACCGCCGGTGCCCTGGCCGGCTGCGGCGTGCTGTTGCGGCTTTCGATCCGGCCCGCCGCCGCCACGCCAGAGATGATGAAGGACGCCGTACGCAGCGTCATCGGCAAAGCGCCGGTCAAGAAGGGCAAGGTCAAGCTCGACCTGCCGCCGCTCGTTGAGAACGGCAATTCGGTGTCTTGCACCGTTTCGGTCGAGAGCCCGATGACGGCGGACGACTACGTCAAGGCGATCCACGTCTTCAACGAGAAGAATCCGCAACCGAACGTGATCAGCGTAAAACTCGGGCCGCGCGCCGGACGCGCCAGTTTTTCCACCCGCATCCGGCTCGCCGATTCGCAGACCGTCACCGCGATCGCCGAACTGTCCGACGGCTCGTTCTGGTCCGACGATATCGACGTCATCGTCACGCTCGCCGCCTGCATCGAGGAGTCCATGCACTGATGGCCCGCGCCCTGATCCATGTTCCGGCAAGCGCCAAGAAAGGCGACGTCATCGAGATCAAGACGCTGATCTCGCATGTGATGGAGACCGGCTATCGCATCGGCGTCACCGGCCAGCCGATTCCGCGCGACATCATCGACGACTTCGTCTGCACCTATAACGGCGAGGAAGTGTTCCACGCCACGCTTTATCCGGCCATCGCCGCCAATCCCTACATCTCGTTCTTCACCGTCGCCACCGAAAGCGGCACCCTGGCGTTCTCCTGGACCGACCAGCACGGCGCGACGCAAGTGCAGACCGCCGCGATCACCGTGGAATGAGAAGCGCGGTGTTACGTGTCGCGGGCTTGCTGATGCGATCCCCCTCTCCCCAGCGGGGAGAGGGTTGGGGTGAGGGGGATCGGGCCTCTCGGCAGGAGCCCCCTCACCCCGCCCTCTCCCCTCTGGGGAGAGGGAGCAGCGAGCGTCTCGTCATTGCGATGGTTTTCATCTCGGCGTTTTTCTGCAGCGTCGGTACGCGCGCGGCCGACATCCCCCTGGATCAGCGGCGCTCGGACAGCGACTTCGTCAGCGCCGACACCCGTGCCATGCAGAGCGACGATACCGCCAATCCGGCCATGCTGGCGGTGCTCGACGGCGAAACGCTGTGGAACACCAAGGCGGGCGCGACCAACAAGTCGTGCGCCGATTGTCACGGCGACGCGGCAAAAAGCATGAAGGGCATCGCCGCGCGCTATCCGGCCTTCGCCGCGGAGCTTGGCCGCCCCATCGATCTCGAACAGCAGATCAATTTGAGCCGTGTCACCGACCAGAAAGCCGAGGCGCTGCCGTTCGAGAGCAAGGAGCTCTTGGCGCTCACCGCCTATATCGCGCGGCAATCGCGCGGCATGCCGGTCGCGGTCAAGGACGATGCGCAAGCGAAGCCGTTTATCGACGCCGGCCGCGCGCTGTTCGAACAGCGCCAGGGCCAGCTCGATCTGTCCTGCGCGCAATGCCACGACGACAATTGGGGCAAGAAGCTTGCCGGCAATCTGGTGCCGCAGGCGATGGCGACGGGTTACCCGATCTACCGCCTGGAATGGCAGGAGGTCGGCTCGCTGCAGCGGCGGTTGCGCAATTGCATGAGCGGCATGCGCGCCGAGCCATACGATTTTGGCGCGCCGGAGCTGGTCAATCTCGAATATTTCCTGATGTGGCGCGCCCGCGGCATGACGATGGAATCGCCCGCGGTGCGGCCGTAAACGGCGTTGCCGCCGCGCGGCGTGCCTCGTATGGTCCTGCCACAATTTCATTGCCGCAAGGACCCGACCGATGAACGACGTCACTAAATCCAACGCGCCAGTCAGCTACGCCGGGAAGGCGTGGCAATCCGACGTCATTGTCGATCTGATCAAGCATTACGGCTTCCCTTACATCGCGCTCAATCCGGGCGCCAGCTATCGCGGCCTGCACGATTCGCTGGTCAATTACGGCGGCAACCAGCCGCCGATCCTGCTGTGCCAGCACGAGAAGATCGCGGTGCAGATCGCCCACGGCTACGCCAAGGCGACCGGCAAGCCGATGGTGGCGATCGTGCACGACGTGGTCGGCATGCTGCACGCCACCATGGGCATCTATTACGCCTATATCGACCGCTGCCCGGTCTTCGTCATCGGCGCCACCGGGCCGATGGACGAAAGCCGGCGGCGGCCGTTCATCGACTGGATCCACACCGCCAACGTCAACGGCGAACAGCTGCGCCATTACGTGAAATGGGACTACCAGCCGTCCAGCATCGAGGGCGTGCCGGATTCGTTTTCGCGCGCCTACGCGGCGATGATGACCGAGCCGCAGGGCCCGATCTACATGTGCTACGACGCCTGGCTGCAGGAGCAGCCGCTGTCGAAAGACGTGGCGCTGCCGAAAGCGTCCGACAACAAGGTGCCGGTGCCGATGGCGGCCGACGTCAAGGCACTGGAAGCGGTCGCCGACCGTTTGCTGGCGGCAAAATATCCGGTGCTGATGGCGGAATATGTCGCGCGCAGCGAAGGCGGTTTCGACAATCTCGTCGCGCTTGCCGAAACCGTCGGCGCCGCAGTGTTCGACGTCCATGCGCGGCTGAATTTTCCCAACCGGCATCCGCTCAATCTGAGCTGCAAGAAGGAAATTTTTCGCGATGCCGATCTGATCCTGTCGCTCGACACGCGGGACTGGGAGAAGTCGACCCACTTCAACGACCGCACCAAGCGCCAGGTGGTGCCGCATTATCCGCCAACCTGCGAGATGATCGAGATCGGTTTTGGCGAGATAAACTTAAGCAAATGGTCGATGGACTATGGGCGCATGCCGGCCTGCAGCCTGCGCGTGCTCGGCGACACACTGACCGCCATTCCCGAACTGACGCGCATCTGCCGCGAACGCATTGCAAAAAATCCGGCGCTCGCCAAGGCAATTGCCGAACGCACCAAGCTCGTCGCGCAGAAGCACGACGCCATGTTCAAGAAATGGGCCGAGGAGGCGAAGAAGGATTGGGACGGCCTGCCGATCACGCTGCCGCGGCTTGCCAGCGAAATCTGGGACGCGATCAAGGCCGAGGACTGGGTGCTGACCGGCGCCAATCTCCAGGACTGGTGCTACAAGCTCTGGGATCTCGACAAGGCTTACCGCCACTGCGGTCAGGCGCTCGGCACCGGCACGCAGATCGGCACCTCGCTCGGCGTCGCGTTGGCGCATCGCGACAAGGGCCGCCTCGTCGTCGACATCCAGCCCGACGGCGATCTGATGTTCGACGCTGGCGCGCTGTGGAGCGCGGCCAAGAACAACATCCCGATGCTGATCGTGATGTACAATAATCGCGCCTATTACAACGACTGGGAGCACCAGATCCGCGTCGCGAATTTTCGTGGCACACCGGTCGAACGCGCCTATATCGCGCAAGACATCAGCGGCCCCGAGCCGGATTTCGCAACCATGGCCAAAAGCATGGGCTGGTACGCCGAAGGCCCGATCGAAAAACCCGCCGACATCGCGGGCGCGCTGCGCCGCGCCATCGCGCAGGTGAAAGCCGGCAAGCCGGCGCTGGTCGATACGGTGGTGCGGCCACGGTAGCGGAAACGTAAGACCGATAACGCTTCGTCTC
>JBEKKM010000005.1:0-87897 GCA_050010715.1 Xanthobacteraceae bacterium
CCCGCATCAAGGTTTTACGCGACGAGCGCACTGCGCGCGCCGCAAAGCTGGCGGCGGACAAAGGCAAGCCCGGCGCGATCAATCCGCATTACCTGATGGCGGAGCTCGGCAAGGTGCTCGACAACGACGCCATCATCTTCAACGAGGGTGTCACCAATGCCGGCGCGGTGCTTTTGCAAATTCCGCGCAGCCGGCCTAACACCACCATGCGGTCCGGCGGCGGCGGGCTCGGCTGGTCCGGCGGCCTGGCGCTCGGCGCAAAACTTGCCGCGCCCGAGCGGATGATGGTGCAAATCTCCGGCGACGGCGGATTTTATTTCGGCAATCCGAGCTCGATGTTCGCGGTGTCGCAACAATACAAGCTGCCGATCTTTTCCATCGTCATGGACAATACCGGCTGGAACGCGGTGAAGCAGTCGACGCTGCGGGTGTTTCCCGAAGGCGAGGCCAAGGCGGCGAGCGAGTTCGAATCCGAGCTTGCGCCAAAGGTCGCCTTCACCAAGGTCGGCGAGGCGTTCGGCGCCTATGGCGAGGAGATCAGCGACCCCGCCGACGTGCCAGCGGCGATCGCGCGCTGCCTCAAGGAAGTCCGCGGCGGCCGCTCGGCGTTGCTGCACGCGCGCGTGACGAAAATGTAGGCTCTGTTCCGGTCGAGCGGATTAACGGCATACCGGCATCGACGACGTTCGATGCGTTGAGCGTTATGACCGATGGTTGTTCCAATTGCAGCGTCATAGCGCTGAACCCGCGCTCCCGATTTGCTTACATGGCGACGTCGGCTTATCGTCGGACGATCTCGTACAGATGGTATCTGGATGCGTACCATCGATGCCGTGCACCTCGGATTGATGCTTGCGGCGCTGGCTATTACTTATTTGGTGCCGTTCGAGCTGTTGTTGCTGTCCTATGTGGTGCTCGGCCCGGCGCACTATTTCACCGAGATTTCCTGGCTGCACGACCGCAAATATTTTCTGCCTCGGCGCAACATCGCGTTCGGGCTTGCCGGCGTGGCGGTAGTCGCCGCGCTGATCGATAATGCGGCGCGGTTCGGTTTCGTCATCTGGATGGTGTTCGTGGCCTGCGCGCTATTGACCACCACCACCGCCGCGCAAAGTGCGGTTTTGACCTTCGCCGCCCTCGCCGTGACGGCCATCATGGCGGCGAACGGTTCTTCACTGGCGGTGCTCGGCATATTGCTGCCGACATTGATTCACGTGTCGCTGTTCACGCTGGTGTTCATGACCTTGGGCGCGTATCGATCGGGCAGCAAGGCGCAGGCGTTTTTGGTTTTCGTTTATCTCCTGGCGATCGGTATCATTGTGCTCGCGCCGCCGTCGGCGGCGACACAAATCCCGGCCTTCGCCAAGGCCGGACAGGAATATTTCGGCAATGTCGGCCCGGCGCTGGGCCGGCTTCTCGATGTCGGCAACCTACGCCTCGATACGCGGCTGACCAGCCTGCTCGCTTTCGTCTACACCTACCACTACCTCAATTGGTTCATCAAAGCCGATGTGATCCGCTGGGCGGAGATTCCGAGGCCGCGCCTGGCGCTCGTGGTCGCCGCCAGCGCCACCTCGACCGCGCTTTATTTCTACGATTACGCGTTCGGCTTCACCGTCCTGCTGGCGCTCAGCCTCGTGCACGTGGTGCTGGAATTCCCGCTCAACAGCCTCGCCTTGCGGCAGCTCAGCGCCGCCGTCGGCCAAGGGTTCGCGCAGCGCCTGCACGGGCGGGCATAATGGCTAAAACGAGCGCCGCCGCCGAAGCATTCTCAGACGATATCGCCGCTTTGCTACTCGGATTTTATGTTGGCGTCGTGAATGATCTGCCCGTATTTCGCCATTTCGCTGGCGATGTATTTGGCGAAATAGTCCGGCGTCGAGCCGATCGCCTCGAAACCGAGCGCGGTCAGGCGCGCCTTGACGTCGGGCTGCGCCAAGACCTTGGCGACGCTGGTTTGCAGTTTTGCGGTGATGTCGGCGGGCAAATCCTTCGGACCCCAGAGCCCATACCACGACACGAACTCGAATCCCGGCAGGCCGGATTCCTCGACCGTCGGAATATCCGGCGCCGCCGCCTGGCGCTTGAGGCTCGTGATGGCGAGCGCCTTGATGCGGCCGCCTTGCACCTGCGGCAGCGACGACAGCATCGGGTCGGCGAGCAGCTGAATCTGCCCGCTCATCAGATCGGTCAGCGCCGGGCCGGTGCCCTTGTAGGCGATCACCAGCGTGTCGACATGGGCCTCGCGCTTTAAGAGCTCGATCACCAAATGGCTGGCCGAGCCGATGCTAGTGGTGCCAAAGGTGTATTTTTGCGGGTCCTCGCGAACCAGGTCAAAAAAATCTTTCAGGTTGTTCGCCGGCACGCTCGGCGTCGTCGAGACGATCAGCGGGCCGGCGGCGATCAGCGTCACCGGCGTGAAATCCTTCACCACGTCGAACGGCACGTTCTTGTAGAGGAACGGATTGACGACGTGGAGCGAAGCGGTGAGGAGTAGCGTGTAGCCGTCCGGATCGGCCTTGGCGACCACATTGGCGCCGACATTGCCCGAGGCGCCACCGGCCCGGTTCTCGACGATGAAATGCGCGCCCACGGTCTGGTTGAGCTGGTCGACGATGATGCGCGCCACGCCGTCGACGGAACCGGCCGGCGGGAACGGCACGATCACCGTCACGGTGCGGGTGGGATAGTCTTGCGCCGAGACCGCGAGCGGCGCGAATGCGAGAACGGCGCACGCCAGGACTAATATTGCGATCTGTCTCATAAGGTCTCCGATTTATCACGCCGTCATTCCGGGGCCGAGCGCAGCGAGGAGCCCGGAATCCATAACCCCAGTCTGGGAGTATGGATCCCGGGCTCGCGGACTTCGTCCGCGCCCCGGAATGACGAGTCTAGAACGCACCCGGGTAGCTACCGCCATCGATCAGCAAGTTCTGGCCGGTGATATAAGCGGCGTGAGTGGAACAGAGAAACGCGCAGAACGCGCCGAGCTCGGCGGGATTGCCGTAACGCTTGGCCGTGCTTGCTTCGGCGCGTTCGCGAAAAACCTGCTCGAAGGTCTTGTCGGTGCCTTCGAGCATGCCGCGAATGTGGCGGTGCTGCGCGTCGCTGTCGAAAATGCCCGGCAGGAGATTGTTGATGGTGACGTTGCGCGCCGCCGTTTGCCGGGCAAGGCCGCCGGCGAAGCCGACCAGGCCGGAACGGGCGCCGTTCGACAGGCCAAGCTCGGCCTGCGGCACTTTCACGCTGCGCGAGACGATGTTGACGATGCTTCCGAAACCGCGCGCGGTCATGCCGTCGACCGTGAGCCGCATCATCTCGATCGGACCCAGCATCATGTCGTCAAGGGCTGCGATCCAATCGTCGCGCGACCAGTCGCGAAAGTTTCCCGGCAGCGGTCCCTGCGAATTGTTCACCAGAATATCGGGAGCCGCACAGGCGCCGAGCGCGGCGGCGCGGCCGTCGGCCGTAGTGAGGTCGGCGGCGACAGCGACAACTCTTACGCCGGTCGCCTGCGCAATCTCGGCGCCGGTGAGTTCCAGCACCTCGCGCGTGCGGGCAACAATCGTGAGATCGACGCCTTCCCGCGCCAGCGCGACGGCACAGGCCTTACCGAGACCACGGCTGGCGCCGCAGACCAGCGCGCTTTTGCCTCTTATGCCAAGGTCCACTTCGCGCGTCAGGCCGCCACGGCCGAAAGGGCTTTAAGCTTATAGCCGTAGGCCTTGTCGAGCCCGAGATCGGCGACGATGCGCAAGCCTCGGCCGAGCGCTTCGGCGTCGAGGCCGCTGAGCGGCTTGCGCAGGTCGCCTGACGGCATGCCGAGCGCCTTCATCAGCGACTTCACCGCGACCGGATTGATCGCCGAATAGGTGAAGTGCAAGAGCAGCAACAGCCGCAGATATTCGCGCTTGAAGTTGTCGGCCTCGGCATAGCTCGCCCATGGCGTCGAGATTGTCGCCAATTCGGCCGGCGCGATATTTCCGGTCATGTTCGCGGTGCCGTGGCCGCCGAGACTCATGGTCGGCACCACGAGGCCGAGATTGGGGCTGTCGCAGCACATCACCGATACGTCGGGCTTGGCGGCGAGCACCTGCGCCACCTGGCCGACGCGGGCGGTGGATTCCTTGTGCACCACATAGTTCGGATGCTTGAAGATGCGGATCAGGTTATCCCAGTTGAGGTCGCTCTTCACCCGCGGCGGATTGTTGTAGATGCCGAGCGGCAGGTCTGTGGCATCGGCGACGTCGAGGAAGAACCGTTCGATGTCGGCTTCCGGCGCGCAGATATAGGCCGGCGCGGCCAGGATCGCGCCGTCGCCGCCATTGTCTTTGGCGAAGCGCACATTGGCGATGGTCGTTTCGGTGTTGTTGCCGGTGCAGCCGAAGAAGATCGGCATTTTCGCCGACTTCATCTTCGCCGTCTCGACGATGATTTTCTTCTTCTCCTCGGGCGACAGCATGGAAGTCTCGCCGGTCGAGCCCATGATCAGCACCGCCTTGGTGCCGTGCTGCTCCTGGAACCGCAGCAGCGTTTGGAACGCCGCGAAATCGACCGAACCGTCCTTGTTGAACGGCGTGATCAGCGCGACGAACGAGCCGGTGATTTTTTGCTTGGGCATGCCATTCAATCTCCGAGTTCGACTCCCTCCCCCTTGTGGGGAGGGTGGGGTGGGGGTCGGGAGGCGATGCGCGAGCGTCGACGTTCGCAACCTACCTCACGACCCCCACCCCTGCCCCTCCCCACAAGGGGGAGGGGAAAAAGCGTCATATGCTCACATGATTGATGAATTTCTCCGGTGGCCGCTCGCCCCATTGCGACCGCAGCGCTTCTTCGGCGGCGATGAGATTGGAGCCGTTGGCGAGGTTGAGCCGGTCGCTGTCGGCCCAATGCTCATGAACGCGGCCCCACGGATCGGCCCAGTAGTCATAGACCTGGCTGCCCAGCACATGGCGGCCGATGCCCCACATGTGCTCGTACTTGCCACTCTCTTTCAGATACTCGTGGCCCATGCAGACGTCGTCGATGTCCGGCACCTCGAAGGAGAAGTGATTCAAGCCGGTCTTCTCGGAATTGAGACAGAAGAAGACGTGATGATCGACGTAAGTGTCGCCGCGGTCGCAGCGGTTGAACGACCCGATCAAATTGTCCTTGTTCTCGGCGTAAACGTCGTCCGAGCAGATCATGCCCAGCGTCTCGCGGAACCAACGGACGGTTTCGTGAAATTTTGACGACATCAGCACGCCATGCCCGATGCGCTTGACGTGCGCCGGGCCCCTGGGCAGCCGCATCAATTCGCCGGCGCGCGCGGTCGGCGCGTCGCCCGAGTTCAGCCGTTGCCGCTTCACCGGGATCGGCGCGACCTGTTCGATGCCGCATACCACTTCGATCTGGTAGCCGTTCGGCTCGGTCAGGCGCACCCGCTTGCCGCCGCCGGGCTCGTCGATGTTTTCGATGCCCGAGGCGCCGGGCGCCTTGGTGAGCTTCTTCAACTCGTCCTCGTTGTCGACGTAATAGGCGATGCCGACGAATTTCGGGTCACCCTTCTCGGTGACGTGGAGGTGGTGCGCCGGATCGGTGCCGCGCATATAGAGCGCATTGGCGGTGCGTTCCGCCCGGTGCATGCCGAAACGGGTGAGGAATTCCTCCGCCATGTCGAGATCGGGCGACCTGAGCCGTCCGTAGGCGATATCGGTTACTTTCGTCCAAGCCATATGTGCTCTCCCCGGGAAGTCGTTGTGCCGGATATTCGAAACAATCCTGCCACGTCCGGGACGGCCGGGCTAGCGGCGAAGAGTTGCACCGGAGCAGCGGCAGGTTTGCCCGCGCCTCATGCGAAAGCCCCGCCGCGTTGCCGCGGCGGGGTCCGAGCCGGCCCGGAGTGGCCGTCAACTAGGCGTGATAGTCGGCCGCAACCGTCTCGTCGACCTGCTTGCCGCCCATGGCGTTGAAGATCGGCGTCAACACGATCGCGATGACCACGTTGAGGATGACGGTGTAGAGCGCGGCGTAGCCTGGGAAGGCGTGGCCGGCGATCACCAACGGATAGTTCGGGGCCCAATTCGCCGCGTTGAACATCCAGATCCCCGTGGCAGTACCCACGGCCCAGCCGATCAGCAGCGCCCAATCGTTGAACCAGCGGGTATAGACGCCGAGCATCACCGACGGCAGCGTCTGGATGATCAGGATGCCGCCCAGGAGTTGCAAGTAGATGGCGTATTGCGTCGGCACGAAGATGATGAAAACCAGCGCGCCCAACTTGACGATGAGCGACACCCACTTCGCCATCTGCGCCTCTTCCTTGTCGGTCGGGTTCTTGTTGATGAACTCGCGATGGATGTTGCGCGTATAGAGATTAGCCGCTGCGATCGACATGATCGCCGCCGGCACTAGCGCGCCGATGCCGACCGCGGCAAAGGCGAAGCCGACGAACCACGCCGGGAAGGCGTGCAGGAACAGCGCCGGCACCGCAAAATTGTTGCCGAACTGCTTAAAGCCCGCGGCAAATTCCGGAAGCGTGCCGACACCCGCGGCGATGGCGAAGAAGCCGACCAGCGCCAACAGGCCGAGCATGAAGGAATAGCCCGGCAGCATCGCGGCATTGCGGCGGATGGCGTGCCCGCTCGAGGCGGCGAGGATGCCGGTGACGGAATGCGGATAGAGGAACAGCGCCAGCGCCGAGCCGAGCGCCAGCGTGGCGTAGATGCCATAGGCGCCGGTGGTGTTAGCGCCGGGCACAGCCAGCAAGAGTTTTGCCGGCGGCACCGCCGCGAAGATGTGGCCGAGGCCGCCGAGCTGGATCGGCACCACGATCACCGCGGCAAAAGCGGTGATGTAGATCAAAATGTCCTTGACGATGGCGATCGAGGCCGGCGCCCGCAGCCCGCTCGAATAGGTGAACGCCGCGAGGATGACGAAGGCGATGACCAGCGGCAGGTCGGCGGCATAACCGGTGCCGCCGACGCCCATGGCGCCGATCACGACCTGCAGGCCGACCAGCTGCAGCGCGATATAGGGCATGGTGGCGACGATGCCGGTGATGGTCACCGCCAGCGCCAGCCAGCGATTGCCGAAGCGGCCGCGTACGAAATCGGCCGGGGTGATGTAATTATGCTTGTGGCAGACATGCCAAAGCCGCGGGAAAACCAGGAACAGGATCGGGTAGATCATGATCGTGTACGGCACCGCGAAGAACGCGATGGCGCCGGCGCCGAAGGCGAGCGCCGGCACGGCGATAAAGGTGTAGGCCGTGTAGAGGTCGCCGCCGACCAGGAACCAGGTGATGATGGTGCCGAAGCGCCGCCCGCCCAGGCCCCATTCGTGCAGCTGATCGAGATCGCCCTTGCGCCAATGCGCGGCGGCGAAACCCAGCCACGTGATGAAGCCGAACAGCGCTATGAAGATGATCAGGGCAGTCCAGTTCACTTCCTGCACGGCGCGCCTCCCCAGGCTATTGCGTCTTATTATCTTGAGTTTCTGATTGTTCGATCCCGCGACGGCGCGGGACTGATCTAGTCTTCGGTCGCGAAATAGACGATTGCGGTCAGAACGGCCGCGATGATGACCCAGAGCATCTGGTACCAATAAAAGAACGGGATGCCCGCCCACGACGGCTCGGCCGTGTTGTAGAACGGCGGCCACAGCACCACGACGAATTGAATGACGAGGAGCAGGTACCACCAGCTCCAACCCGAGCGTTCTTCAGTTTTCTGATCCATGAGAGTCCACCCCGCGTATTCCATCCCGAACGAGCCTTTCGAGGCTCTTATGAGCAAGATTAGCCGGTGTGGCGGGGCCAATCAAAGAGAAAAATCAGCGGCAAAACGCCCGGAAAGTGAGTTCCGCTGCGGCGCGGTTGGCCTGCCGGCGGAATACGTAGAGCTTGGAGCGGGCGATGGGAATCGAACCCACGACACTCAGCTTGGGAAGCTGATGTTCTACCACTGAACTACGCCCGCGCGTTCACCAGAATAGCGAAGCGGGGCGGCGTGCGGCAAGGGCACGCTCGGCCCGAATTGCTTGCTGTATGATGCCGCGCGCATCGCTCGATTGCGGAAGGGTTCGGGAAATGCCGTCGGATGATATCGAATTTCTATCGCCGCCCGGCGCCATCACGCCGACCGGCCCATGGAGCCTCGGCGTGCGCGCCGGCGATTTCGTATTTGTCGCCGGCATGCGCGGGATCGATCCGGCCACCAACAAACTGGTCGAAGGCGACGAGGCGCGCATCCGCCAGGCCTTTCTGAATATGAAGACGATCGTCGAAGCGGCCGGCGGCAGCTTGCGCTGCGCCGTCCGCGTCGTGGTCTACGTCACCAACATGGACCGCTATCGGCCGCTCGTAAATAAAATTCAGGAGGAAATTTGGGGCGCCCCGCCCTATCCGCCGCGCACCATCATCGAGGTGAGCCGTCTTAATCAGGACGACATCGTCGAGGTGGAGGGGACATTCTTTTGTCCGCCCAACAGGCGGGATTAGTCTCGCCCGAACTGCTTGCGCAGCTCAATCTTTGCCCGCTGCAACGTCTTGCGCCGTGACGCGGGGAGATTCTTGCCGGCGCGGTTGATGTAGAAGGTCAGCATCGACAGCGCGGAGCGGTACGGATTGGATTTGCGCCGGCGGCTGCGCTCGGCGGACCGCTTGAGCGACGCGGCGATTTGCTTCGGGTCGCGCAATTTGAATACACCGCCTTTGAGATCGAGGGCGTCGCTTTCCTTTGTCACCCGCGCCGACCAGCGGCGGCCTGAGCTTCGCCGCATGGACTTTCGGATCGCTGTTCTGGCCATGACGGTCCCTGCACGCAAACTGACCTGCAAAAATAATGAAGCGGCGGCGGCTTTGTTCCCGGCCGTCTATTTACCCCGCCGATCCTTCACCCGCGCCGCCTTGAACTCGGTGCGCGGCAGCGTGCCGGGGGCCAGCACTTCCACGGCGGAGCGCACCTCGCATCGGCTGCGGATTTGTTCCACGACCGCCGCGGCAACCTCCTCGCCAGCCTGATGCTCGACCCGCACCGTCATCACGTCGAGGCCGTCGGCGTTGGTATTGAGCACGATCTCGAACTCGTCGCCGATGCCGGCGACGGAACGCACCGCGTGCTCGATCTGACCCGGAAACATCTTGATGCCGCGCAGATTGATCAAATCGTCGGCGCGGCCGGCGAACGAGCCGACCGCGCGCACATGCGTGCGCCCGCATGGGCAACGGCTGCGGTCGAAGGTCGCGTAATCGCCGACCAGGAAGCGCAGTTGCGGCGAGGATTCGGAATTGAGATTCGTGCACACGGTGAGGCCGCGCTCGCCGTCCGCTTGCGTCTTTCGCGTCTGCGGAACGATGGTTTCCCAGACCTGCACGTCTTCGAGGAGATGCGTGGTCACCGGCCCGCCGGGATCTTGCGAATGCGGACAGGAGAATCCGCCGACATGGGGCGAGGCTTCGGTGCAGCCGTAGAATTCCACGAGCCGCGCGTCCCACAAATCCTGGATGCGCTCGCGGGTGGCGGCGATGCTCATGCCGGGCTCGCCGGCGACGAACAACGTGCGCACCGCGGTTTTACGCGGATCGGTGCCGAGCGCCTGCAAGGTGCGCGCCAGATGCAGCGCGTAGGACGGCGTGCACAGCACGATGGTCGGCTTGAAGCGGATCACGATATTGGCGCGGGCGCGCGCATCCATGCCGCCGCCGGGTAAGGTCGGCAGGCCCATTTTGGCGAGCGCGTATTGCACGCCCCAGGCCCAGACGTGCGGGCCGTAGCCGGTGATCATGAACACCGTGTCGCCGGGGCGGAAATCCATGGCGTGCAGCGCCCGCGCGTTGGCCCAGGCCCATAATTCGCGGTCGATATGGGAGTAGCGAAACACCCGCGGCGTGCCGGTGGTGCCGGACGAGGAGAACATCATCCAGCCGCGCTCCGCCCATAGCGCGTCGCTCATCGCCGTATAGGTGCCGTAGGGCGGCTGCGCCGCGGCGTCCTCGGCCATTTCCAGCTTGTCGACCACCGGCCATTTCGACTGCAGATCGTCGACATTGCGCAGGTCGGTCGGCACGAGGCCGAGACGATCGAAGCGGCGCCGATAAAAATCGCTGTTCTCGTAGAGGAATGGCGCCACGGCGGCGATCTTGTCGTCCTGGATGGCGCGGATTTCGTCGCGCGACGCGGTATCGAGGCGCGGCGACCAGTAATCCGCCGAGCCCGGCGCATCGCGGTCTTGGCGGTGGCGCTCGATGGTCTCGAGCCAAGCCCGCCGCGTCGCCTCGGTGCGCACCGTGCGATCCGTCATGGTCGTCCTCCCTGCCGCATCATATTCAATGGCTGCCGACGGGTGCTAGAAGGATTTCGCCGCGAGAGAACACATGCATCGCCCGCCGTTCCGCGCCGACCATATCGGCAGCCTGTTGCGCCCGCAGGCTTTGCGGCAGGCTTATCGCGCCTTCAACGATCATGCGCTCGACGAGGCCGGCTTTGTCGCCGCGCAGGATGCGGCGATCCGCGACGCTATCGCGCTGCAGGCCGAGGCCGGGCTTGCCGTGGTCACCGACGGCGAATTCCGCCGCGCCTCGTATTGGAGCCGCTTCGTCGAGCGCACCGAGGGCTTGAGCGTCAGCGAGTCGCGCTTCACCTTCCGCGACGAGCAAGGTCTTGAGCTTGCCTTCACCGCGCCGCTGGTGACTGGCAAAGTGGCGCGGCGTCGGCCGATCGCGCTCGATGAATTCTGCTTTCTCCGCGACAATGCCACCGCATTGCCCAAAGTGACCCTGCCGGCGCCGTCGACCATGCATTTTTGGCGCGGCACCGGGTATTCCATTCCCGGCGTATATGACAGCGCGGAAAAATTCTTCCGCGATCTTGCCGCGGTCTACCGCGCCGAGATCGCCGCGCTGGCCGCTGCCGGCTGCCGCTATATTCAGCTCGACGAAGTCGCGCTTGCCATGCTGTGCGACCCGGTCGTGCGCCAACGGGTGACCGCCGACGGCAACGATCCGGCGCGATTGACCGGCCTCTATGTCGAGGCGCTCGGCGACGCCATCGCGTCGGCGCCGCCGGCGATGGCGGTCGGCGTGCATATGTGCCGCGGCAATTTCAAGGGCAAATATCTGGCCGAGGGCGGCTACGACGCGATCGCCAACGCCTTGTTCGGCGTCACCGGCGTGACCCATTTCCTGCTCGAATTCGACACTGCGCGCGCCGGCGATTTCGCGCCGTTACGGTTCGTCGCGCCGGACAAGGGCGTCGTGCTCGGCCTCGTCAGCTCGAAAAGCGCGGCGCTCGAAACCACCGATGAGTTGCTCAAACGCATCGACGAAGCGACGCGCTATATCGACAAGGACCGGCTTGCCATCAGCCCGCAATGCGGCTTCGCCTCGACCGTCGCCGGCAATCCGCTCAGCGAAGCCGATGAGCGCGCCAAGCTGGCGCTATGCGTCCAGACGGCGCGCGCCGCGTGGAGTTGACGGACGTTATTCGGCGGCGATGGCGTGGGCTGGCGGCGACGACAACGCGGCAAGGCATTTCGACAGCGCCTCGCCTTCGGGATCGAGCAGCGCCGCGGTGCGGGCGCTGGCGATCGCATCGGCGGCCTGGCGGACCGGAATTTGCCCGGCGAGCGCCGGCTCGATCGCCTGCGCAACGATCACGCGGTAATTGTCACTGCCGCGCTTGTGGGTATCGCCATAGCCCTTGATCAGGCGGGCGCATTCGACGATCTCGATCGCAAGCTCGGCGGACGATGGCGCCGCGCGCAAGATGAGCTTGAGCCAGTTGCCGATCTCGCGTTGTTCCTCCCGATAGCGCCACGTGCGCGGCCGGAAGCGGCGCAGCTTGGCGAGGATATAGAAGCGCAGGAAACCGGAGAGCGACGCGGTGTTGATCTCCATGCCCCAATGGGCGGCGGCGAATTTTGCATGACGTTCGGCCAACGCGAGGACCGGCCGCGCCAGCCATGGCGGCAGGATCGAGCAGAATTCCTCGACGCCGGGTTTGAGAAATTCCGTGATCGCGAACGGCTGATCCGGCTTGATGCCCATCTGCGCGGCGATGCGCGCGAACCGCGCCGGATCGATCTTGGCTTGCGCCACGCGGATCACGTCCTCATAGGACATGCGCACGGCGAGATGCCGCGCCGTCTCGGCGAGCAATTGCCCATTGGCGCCGGCCTTGGCATCGGCATCGCGGATCGGCCCGAGGCGATCCAGATAAAGCCGCGCGTAGGCGAGGTCCTGATAGGCGGCGAGCCGGCGCACGCCTTCGGTCGTGAACGCACGCGCCATCTCCGGCATGCGCGCGATTTCGTTTTCCAGATCGGTAAGCGAGGCGGCCGGCGCCTGATGGCGCTTCGTCGGACCGGCGCGCAGATGCGAGCCGCCGCGCGCCGCCGCAAAGCCCGAGCGGAAGCCATGCAGATTGGCTTCGACCGCCTTGCCGTCGGCGCGGATCGCATCTTCGAACGCTTCCGCCGGGATCGGCAACGCGCCGGCACCGGCGATGGCACCAAGCATCACCGCATTGATCATGGCGCCCGATTCGCGCGCGATCGCTTCGAGATCGAGCAGCAGCGTGATTCTCGAATTCTTCTCCACCGATTGCAGAAGGCGCTGCTGGTCATAGCGGCCGTCGCCCATCGCCATCTTCTCCACCACCAGGTAGGAGCGGCTGGTCGAAGCGATCGTCGTGGTGCGGTCGGGCGTGACGAAGCCGCCGGCGATGGCGCGACCGGCTTCCATCAATTCGCTGGCGACGACGAGATCGACATCGCCGACGCCCGGCGCCAGCGAGAGAATTGGACGACGCTTGTCGGACGCAGGAACCGGGGTGGGGACTAACTCGATGTGATAGGTGGTCGCGCCGGTGCGTTGCGCGACGCCAGGAATCGACGTCGATTGCACCGGAAAATTCTGGCTTTCCGCCGCCGCCACGATCCAATCGGTGAGCACGCCGCCACCTTCGCCGCCGAGCGCGGCAATCAGGACAGTAAGGGGACGTGCGTGGCGTTGCGGTTCGCTGGTGCGAACTCCCTCTCCCCGCAGGTGAGAGGGTTGGGGTGAGGGGGTTCGGGCGTCGCCGGCAGGCCGGAGCCCCCACACCCCGCCCTCTCCCCGCGGGGGGGAGGGCGCAGTTTCACCGGCAGCGCCAAGCCATCGGATAACGTTGCTACGCACGACGTGCAGCGCGCGGTCCCACCAGTTCGGATTGCTGATGACATCGGCGCGATAGAACGATGGGCAGAGCACGGCGGCGTGGGCGACTTCGCCGCACAGCCCGCAGCCGACGCAGCTTTCGATCACAGTGGCCACCGGATCGGTGCGCAGCGGATCGGGATTGGGTTTGACGGTGAGCGACGGGCAGCCGGACAGCCGGATGCAGGAATGGTCGCCGGTGCAGATTTCGTCGTCGACGCCGAAGCGCGTCTTCACCACGCGCTCGCCGCGCTTGAGCTTGTCGGCGTCCTCGGCGCGGATGCGGCGCTGCCGCGCCAGCATGCATTCGCCGTCGGCGATGATGACCTTGAGGCCATGCTCGGCCGTACGCATGGCTTCCTTCAGCGTCTTCACCATCTTGGCGACGCTGTAGGTGCGCACCGTGCGCAGCCAGGTGACGCCGAGGGAGCGCAATGTCCTTTCAATGGTGATGCCGGTCGGCGTGCCGCTGCGGTTGGCGGCGCTCGACGGCAGATATTGCTGGCCGGTGGCCGAGGCGTAGCCGTTCTGCATCACGATCAGCACGCCGTCGCCCTTGTTGAACATGTTGGAGGCGACGCCGGTGATCAGGCCGTTATGCCAAAAACCGCCGTCGCCCATGATCGAGATCGGACGCTTCGCCATGTTCGGCCCGACCGCGGCGGCGCTAGCGAGCGACATGCCATAGCCGAGGATCGAATTGCCGAGCGAGAACGGCGCGAATGTCGCGAACGAATGGCAGCCGATGTCGGCCGAGATGTGCGTCGGGCCGATCTCGCGCTGGACGAGCTTGATGGCGGCGAAGACCGGCCGCTCCGGGCAGCCGGTGCAGAAATTCGGCGGCCGCGCCGGGATGTCACCGGCATCGGCTACGGCCGCGGGCTTGTGCGCGAGAAATTCCTCCGCGCGTTTGGCAACCGCATCGGCATCGACGCCGGTCGGACGCGCCTGGGTGAGGAACGCGGCGATACCGCGCAGCAACGCCTCGGAATTGTAATCGCCGCTGCGCGCCAGGCAGCCTTTGCCGAGCACACGCGTCGATATGTCGACGCCGCGCAGGATCATATTGACCTGCTGCTCGACATATTCGGGCGAGCCTTCCTCGACGACCAACACGGCGCGTTTGCCGATGCAAAAGTCTTTTACTTCCTCGGGCACCAGCGGATAGGCGACGTTGAGTACGTAGATCGGAATACGCGAGGCGCCGTAGAGATCGGCGAGGTGGAGACGCGCCAACGCACGCAAAAGGTTGTTGGTGAGGCCGCCGAGCACGATGATGCCGACCTCGCTTGCTTCGCCCGGAATCACTTCATTGAGTTTTTGCTCGCGGATGAACTTTTGCGCCGCCGGCAGGCGCTCTTCGACCTTGAGCCGTTCCTGGGAGAATATCACCGGCGGGTGGGCGAGCCGGCCATATTCGAAACGCGGCGGACCGGCGAGGCGGTGCTGGCCGCTGTAAGCGCCGCGCTTGTTGTTCTTGGCGGTGAACTCGCCGGTGACGTGGCAGGCACGAACGCGCAGATCGAGCATCACCGGCGCGTGGCTCGCTTCGGACAGCTCAAAGCCTTTTTCGACCATGTCGACGATGGTCGGTAGGTCTGGCCGCGGATCGAGCAGCCAGATCGAGGATTTCATGGCGTAGGCGTAAGAGCGCTCCTGAATGACGCTGGCGCCCTCGCCAAAATCCTCGCCGAGCACGATCAGCGCGCCGCCGATGACGCCAGGCGACGCCAAGTTCGATAGCGCATCGGCCGCCACATTGGTGCCGACGATGGATTTCCAGGTCACCGCGCCGCGCAGCGGATAATTGATCGAGGCGCCGAGCATCGCGGCGGCGGCGGCTTCGTTGGTGCAGGTCTCGACATGCACGCCGAGATCGGCCAGCAGATCCTCGGCATCGACCATGACATCGAGCAGATGCGACACCGGCGCGCCCTGGTAGCCGCCGACATAGCTCACGCCCGACTGCAGCAGCGCCTTGGTGACCGCGAGAATGCCTTCGCCGCGAAACGTCTCGCCGTCGCCCAGCCGCAGCGCATCCACTTCCTTCTTGAACGAGCGTTCCATCGGCTTTGCATCCGGCACAGGTCCCTGTAAGTCAAGATATATCCGGTTTCGCGGGATCGTTTAATATGGGTGATCTTTCGGGGCGCCCGTAACCGGGCGGCGGCGTGGGGACTTCATGGACGGCCAAGGCCAGATCGTCATCGAGGGGGTGAACCACACCTATCGCCCGGCGCGCGGGCGCACGGTGCTCGCCCTTTCCGACGTATCGCTCGAAGTCCGCCCGCGGGAATTTTTGGCTTTGCTTGGACCCTCGGGTTGCGGCAAATCCACCCTGCTCTATCTGGTCGGCGGCTTCTTGCCGACCGTCGCCGGTCGCATCCTGGTCGAGGGCAAGCCGGTCACGGCGCCAGGACCCGACCGCGGCATCGTGTTCCAGCATTTCGCGCTGTTTCCCTGGAAGACCGTGCGCGGCAACATTCTCTATGGGCTGGAGCGGCAGGGCCTGCCGCGCGCCGAGCGCGAGAAGCGGGCGCAAGCTTTCATCAATCTGGTCGGCCTGCGCGGCTTCGAGGACAGCTATCCGTCGCAATTGTCCGGCGGCATGAAGCAGCGCACCGCGATCGCCCGCACATTGGCCTTCGATCCGAGCATCCTGCTGATGGACGAGCCGTTCGGCGCGCTCGACGCGCAGACCCGCTCGCTGATGCAAACCGAGTTGCTCAGTATCTGGCAACGCACACCCAAAACCGTGATCTTCGTCACCCATGACGTGCAGGAGGCGGTCTATCTCGCCGAACGGGTGGCGGTGATGTCGGCGCGGCCGGGCCAGATCAAGGCCATCGTCGACACCAAATTCGGCAAGCGCGATCCGAGCATTTTGCGCAGCAAGGAGTTTGTCGAGAAAACCGACCAAATCTGGAATCTGGTGCGCGACGAGGCTATCAAGGCGCAGGAGCAGAACGCGTGATGCGAACCGCCACCCGATATCTGCCGCTGCTTTTGCTCGCGGTCGCGTGGGAGCTTGCTGCGCGGCTCAATATCGTGTCGTCGCTGGCGCTGCCGCCGCTGAGCAGCGTGGCGGCCGCCTGGGTTGATCTGATCCGCGACGGCGAACTGATCGACAACGGCGGCGCTTCGCTCTATCGCGCCTTCGCCGGACTTTTCCTCGCCGTCATTGTCGGCGGCGGCCTGGGCATGGCGATGGCGCGAGTGCGCCTGCTCGACGTCTTCGTCAATCCGCTGGTGGAGTTGTTTTACCCGCTGCCGAAATCGGCGCTGATTCCGGTGACCGTGCTGTGGCTCGGCTTCGGCGACGGCTCGAAGATCCTGCTGATCTTCCTCGGCTGCATGATCCCGGTCACCATCGGCGCCTATAACGGCGCGCGCGGCAGCGATCACGCGCTGGTCTGGTCGGCGCGCAGCATGGGCGCAGGCCCGCTGCGCATGATGTGGGATGTGGTGATGCCGAGCGCGCTGCCGGAACTGCTCAACGGCATCCGCACCGCTTTGGCGCTGGCATTCATTCTCCTGGTCAGCTCCGAGTTGATCGTGTCGCAAAGGGGTTTTGGCTACCTGATCGGCTATCTCGGCTCGACCGGTTCCTACGAAGGCATGTACGCGGTCGTACTCACCGTCGCCTTCCTCGGCTTCGCCGCCGACCGACTCTATCAGCTCCTCATGCAATGGTTGCTGCGATGGCGCGAATAGAAGACCAGGCGGCGCTGGCGGCCGAGCCGGGCGACCTGGCGCACGACCGCGCCAAAGGCCTCGATGCCGTGTTCCGGCTCGGCGCCGGCATCTTTTCGATCCTGGTGCTGCTGATCGCCTGGGAGCTGTTCGCGCGCAGCGGCAAGGTAACGCCGTTCATGCTGCCGCCGTTTTCCGCCGTGGTCGCGCGAATCTATGCCGACGCCGTCGGCGGCGATCTGTGGATCAATCTTGGGTTGACGCTCTATCGCGCCATGACCGGCTTTGTCATCGCCACGATCGGCGGCATCGCGCTCGGTGCCGCCATGTCGCGCATCAGGTGGGTGCACTGGTTCTTCGATCCGATCATCTCGGTCGGCTTCCCGATGCCCAAGATCGCTTTTTTGCCGGTCATCATGCTCTGGCTCGGCCTCTATGACGTGTCGAAAATCTCCATCGTCGTGTTCGATGCGATTTTTCCGGTGGTGACGGCAACGCTCGGCGGCATCGCCGGCGTCGAGAAAGAGCTGCTATGGTCGGCGCGCAATATGGGCGCCAACGAGCGCCAGTTGATGTGGCAGATCGTGCTGCCGGCGGCGCTGCCGCAAATCCTCACCGGCCTGCAGGTGGCGCTGCCAATCTCGCTCATCGTCGCCATCGTCGCCGAGATGGCGATGGGCGGTTACGGGCTCGGTGGCGCCATGATGACCGCTTCGCGCTTTGCCGACTCGCGCGGCGTATTCGCTGGCATCGTCGAGATCGCCATCGTCGGCTATGTGCTGATCAAGGCCATGGCGCTGATCCGCCGCCGGCTGTTGGCGTGGCACCAGGAAACGGCCGAGCACAACTGATCATTGCGGCTTCCTCGATCGGTACGGCAAGCCGTAGCCTTGCGCCGGATCGGGCTTTGCGCCCACTATGCGCCAACTCTGGGAGGAGATCATGCGTGCAAAAATCGGGCTGCTGAGCCTGGCCCTGCTTGCGTTCGGCGCCGCTGGCGCCAACGCCGAACCGGTAAAAATTCGTGTCGCCTGGGTGGCGCCGGTGGCGAACTGGATCTCGATCTGGCTCGATAAGAAGGACCTCGCCAAGCATTTCGGCCAGTCCTACGTCTTCGAGCCGGTGCATTTCGCCGGCACGCCGCCGATGGTCACGGCGATCGCCAACAACGAGGTGGAGATCGGCGATCTCGCCTATTCGACGCTGCCGATCGCGATCAAGAACGCCGGCATGGACGACATCCGCATCATCGCCGACGACTTCCAGGACGGCGTCGACGATCACTGGACGATCCGTTACACCGTGCTCACCGACGGCCCGATCAAAAAGATCGAGGATCTCAAGGGCA
This sequence comes from Xanthobacteraceae bacterium, assembly GCA_050010715.1. Taxonomy (GTDB): domain Bacteria; phylum Pseudomonadota; class Alphaproteobacteria; order Rhizobiales; family Xanthobacteraceae; genus BOG-931. The sequence goes on from JBEKKM010000005.1 coordinate 18,216, forward strand.
AGGTACTCGCCACCAATGCCGAAGGCAGCGCCGTCGACATCGCCATGAAGGCGATGCTGCACAAGCACGGCCTTGAGAACAAGCGCGACTACACCGTGATCGAGGCGCCGTTCCCGGCCATGAAGGCGATGCTCGCCGAGCATAAGGTAGATTTGATCCCGGGCATCCTGCCGTTCGCGCTCGATCCGGAAATGGCGAAAATCGGAACCACGCTATTCACCGCCAAGGATGCCATCGGCGTGTCGGAATTCGTCACCTTCCAGGCGCGCAAGCCGTTCATCGACAAGAACCGCGCTGCGCTGGTCGATTGGCTGGAAGACACCCAGCGCATCCTGCACTGGTACCTCGACCCGAAGAACCACGACGAAGCAGTGCAGATCGCGGCCCGTCTCGTCAAAGCGCCGCCGGAACGCTTCGGCTGGGTCTTCACCAAGACCGACCAATATCGCGATCCGGCGATGCTGCCGAACCTGGGCGCGCTGCAGAAGAACGTCGACATGACCAAAGAGCTCGGCTACGCCAGCGCGAGCTTCGACGTCAAAGCCTATTCCGATCTCAGCATGGTCGAAGAGGCCGGCAAGCGGCTGAAGTGATCACCTTAAGCCCCGTCATCCTGAGGTGGCCGCGAAGCGGCCCTCGAAGGATGTCGGCCGAGGCGCTGCGGCCGTCGCCCTTCGAGGCTCGCTTCGCTCGCACCTCAGGGTGACGGAACATCAATCGGAGAAATAAAAAGATGAGTGCCACGAAATTTGCATTGGCGAGCCTCTGCGTCATCACCATTGCCGGCGCAGCCCAAGCAGAGCCGCTGAAAATCCGCGGCTCCTGGGTGGCGCCGGTGGCCAACTGGGCCTCGATCTGGCTGGAGAAAAAGGATCTCGCCGTTCACTTCGGCCAATCCTACGTGTTCGAGAGCGCCCGCTATGCCGGCACGCCGCCGATGATCACGGCACTGGCCAATAACGAGCTGGAAATCGGCGATCTTGCCTATTCGACCTTGCCGATCGCGATCGAGAACGCCGGCATGGACGACCTGCGCGTCGTCGCCGACGAGTTCCAAGACGGCGCGCCGGGCTATCGCGCCGACGATTTCCAGGTGCTCGCCGACGGTCCCATCCAGAAAGTCGAGGACCTCAAGGGGAAGGTGATCGCCACCAACGCCGCCGGCAGCGGCGTCGACGTCGCCTCGCGCGCCATGCTGCGCAAGCATGGCCTGGAGGCCAATCGGGACTACACCGTCGTCGAGGCGCCGTTCCCCGCCATGCGGGCGATGCTGGCGGAGAAGAAAGTCGACATCATTCCGACCGTGTTGCCGTTCGCGCTCGATCCCGAACTAAAGAAGATCGCGCATCCGCTGTTCTCCATCACCGACGCGATCGGCGTGTCGCAATTCGCCATGTGGGCGATGCGCAAGCCGTTCATCGACAAGAACCGCGCGGCCATCGTCGATTTCATGGAAGACTCCATGCGCATCGAGCGCTGGTATCTCGACCCCAAGAACCACGACGAAGTCGCGCAGATCGCGTCGCGGATCACCAAGCAGCCGCCGGAGCGGTTCGGCTGGCTGTTCACCAAGGCCGATTATTACCGCAATCCCGACATGCGGCCCGATCTCGATGCCTTGCAGAAGAACGTCGACATGACGAAGGATCTGGGCTTCGTCAAAGCGAGCTTCGACGTCAAGGCGCATTCCGATCTCAGCTTGATCGAAGAGGCGGCGAAGCGGCTGAAATAAGCCGCCGCATCGCCGTCAATGCATCGACTTGCCGCCATCGACGTTGATGGTCTGGCCGGTCATGAAATCGCTCGCCGGGGAAGATAAAAACATCACCGCGCCGACCAGGTCGGCCGGTACCTGCACCCGCTCGATGGCACGGCCGGCGACGCGCGAGGCGAGGTAATTGCCGGACGACGACGCGACCTGCGTCTCGCTCTGCGTCATGCCCGGCGTAAGCGCGTTGATGGTGATGCCGAACTCGCCGACTTCGCGCGCAAGCGCCCGGGTGAAGCCGATGACCCCGGCTTTCGACGTGGTGTAGTGCAGCCGGTTCGGCGCGCCTTCCCACACCCGCGACGACGAAATGTTGACGATCTTGCCGCGCTGTTGCGCCTTCATCGCCGGGAACGCGGCGCGGCAGGACAAAAACATGCCGCGCAGATTGACCGCCATCACCCGATCCCACTCCTCGACCGGAATTTCCAGCCAGGAGCGGCGCGGCAACACGCTCATCAGCGAGGCATTGTTGATCAGGACGTCGACTGTGCCGAAGCGGTCGAGCGTCGCCTGCACCATGGCCTCGGTCGAATCCTCGCTCGCAATATCGACGCCGAGCCCGAGCGCTTCGAAGCCGGCCTGCCGCAGCGCGGCGGCGACATTCTCCGCGGCAACCGCATCGATATCGGCAGCGACCACGCTGGCGCCAACCTTGGCGAATTCCTCGGCATAGACCTTGCCGATGCCCTTGCCGCCGCCGGTGATGACGACGCTGCGCCCGGAAAAATCGAAACGCTCATTCACGGCCATTGCTTTTGCCTTTATCGTAAAGGGATGAATTTCGAACGGTTGTTGATCGGCGGCGGCACGCTGGTAGTGTTCCTGCTCGTCTGGGAGTTGTGCGCCGATTCTGACGCAATCAATCCGCTATTCATTTCCTCGCCGTCCCGCATCGTCCATGCCGGCTCGGCCTTGATGACCGATCCGGATTTCTGGAACGACGTCAGGGTCAGCGCCAACGAATTCATCTTCGGTTACATCGCCGCCATCGTGATCGGCGTTCCGCTTGGGCTGTTGATGGGCACCTCGCGGCGCCTGTCCTACATCTTTGCGCCCTTTGTCGATACCCTCAATGCCGTGCCACGCGTAACCTTGCTGCCGCTGCTGATCATCTGGTTCGGCATCGGCATCTGGTCGAAGGTCGCGGTGGTGTTTCTCGGCGCGGTCATTCCCATCGTCATCAGCGCGCTCTCCGGTGTGAAGACCAACGAGGCGCGTTTTCTCACCATGGCGCGAAGCTTTTCGGCATCGCGAACGAGGATATTCGCCAGCATCATCCTGCCGGGAACGGTGCCATACATCTTCACCGGCCTGAAATACGCCGCCGGGCGCGCCCTGCTCGGTGTCGTCGTCGGCGAGCTCTACGCCTCGACCGCCGGCCTCGGCCATATGATCGCCGACGCCGGCAATATGTTTCAGACCGATACGCTGTTCTTCGGCGTTCTGATCTTCACCGCCACCGGCCTCGTGGTCGTCGCACTGCTCGATCGCCTGGAGCGACGTTTCGAGCGTTGGCGGCCGAACGTCGGAGCGGCGACGTGAAGCGCTTTTATCTGGCGCATGAACGCGCCATCCTCGGCGCCATAGGTGTCGTTCTCTTCCTTATGCTGTGGGAAGGATTTGAGCGCGGCTGGTGGGCTGAGCTGCTGCAGCCGCCGCTCGGTCCGCAAGCAGCACGATTCCAGCTCAAGCCGATCTTCATTTCATCGCCGACGCGGATCGCCCGCATGGCATTCGACATGTTCTTTATCACCGGCGCGATCTGGAAAGATATTGGCTGGAGCAGTCTCGAATTCGCGCTGGGGATTGCGCTGGCGTTCGCGATCGGCATTCCGCTCGGGCTGGCCGCCGGTTGGTATCGTCGCCTTAACTATGCGGTTGAGCCGTTTCTCGCGGCGCTGAATGCAACGCCGCAGGTGGCGTTCCTGCCGCTGCTGATCCTCTGGGTGGGAACCGGGCTCGCCTCCCGCGTGATGATCATCGTGCTGCTCGCGGTGCTGCCGATCGCCATCAGCGCGCTGGCCGCGGTGCGCACCGTCGATGCGCGGCTGGTCCGCGTTGCGCGAAGCTTTTCCGCCGGCGACGCGCTGTTGTTCCGCAGCATCATCCTGCCCAGCGCGGTGCCGTTCCTCCTTGCCGGCGCGCGGCTAGCCGTCGGGCGCGGCATGATCGGCATCGTGGTCGGCGAGATTTACGGCTCATCGGCCGGCATTGGCGCGATGATCAGCCAAGCCGGCTCGCGCTTCGAGACCGACAAGGTGTTCGTCGGCGTGCTGACCATTGCGACGGCGGGCGTGGCACTGGTCGAGCTGATCCGCCGCATCGAGCGCCGCGTCGACGTGTGGCGTCCGCAGGTTGCGGCATGACGCCCAAACTCGAAGCCCAGGACATCCGGCTTAGCTATTCGCAGCCGCGCAGCGGCACGCAGCTTGTCGCGATCGACGGCGTCAGTCTGCAAGTGATGGACGGCGAGTTCGTCGCTATCGTCGGTCCATCGGGCTGCGGCAAGACGACGTTTCTGTCCGTGGTCGATGGCCTGATTGCCGCGACCGGCGGCCGCGTGCTGGTCGACGGCGAGGTGGTGACGCGGCCCGGTCCGGACCGCACCGTAGTGTTCCAGGATGCGTCCTTGCTGCCGTGGCGCACCGTGCTCGGCAATGTGCGTTACGGCCTCGAATGCCTTGGCGTCGGCACCCGCGAGGCGGACGCGCGCGCGGAAAAACTCATCGCGCTGGTCGGGCTTTCGGGCTTCGAGCATCACTATCCGCACGAACTCTCCGGCGGCATGCAGCAGCGGGTGAACCTCGCCCGCGCGCTCGTGGTCGATCCGAAAATCCTACTGATGGACGAGCCGTTCGCTTCGCTGGATGCGCAGACCCGCGAGCTGATGCAGGAAGAGCTCACCCGTATCTGGGCGCAGGCGCGCAAGACCGTGCTGTTCATCACCCACCAGATCGACGAGGCGATCTATCTCGCCGACCGCGTGGTGGTTTTTTCGGGCCGCCCCGGCAAGGTCAAGGACAGCATCGCGGTCGATATCGAGCGACCGCGGCCGATCGGCGTGAAGCGCCAGGCGCGCTTCCATGCACTCGAAGATCGAATCTGGGGGTTGATCGACGAGGACGTTAAGACGAAAGCGCGAGTCAAACCATCATGATCGTCACCCCCGGGCTTGACCCGGGGGTCCATGCTGCGCTTCAGCTTGCGGTAATGACAACACGAGGGAGAGCGTCATGCAGGCCTTGAGCCGCTGGTCGATTCTGGCGGCAGCGGTGCTCATCGCGCCGATGGCGCGCGCCGACGACCTCGCCCCATTCAAGATCGGCATTTCCGCGCCCGTCGTGACCATCTTCCCGGTCTGGATGGCGCAAGCGGCCGGTCTTGACGCCAAGGAAGGGCTGAAGGTGGAATCCATCAGCATGGAAGGCGGCAGCCGCGGCGTGCAGGTGCTGTTGTCCGGCGAAATCCAGGCCATGCATGTCGGGCTGGCGCCGGTGGTGCAGGCCAACAAGCAGGGCGCCGACCTCCGCCTCGTCACCTCGACCGCCAACACCATCCCGATCACGATCTTCGCCTCGCCGGCGATCAAGACCGCGGCCGACCTCAAGGGCAAGACCATCGGCATCAGCACGTTCGGCTCGGAAACCGACGTGGCGGTGAGCATCGCGCTGCAACGCCTCGGGCTCAAGCGCGACGATGTCACCGTGTCGCAGATCGGCGGCTCATCGCAGCGCTTCGGTGCGCTGATTGCTGGCCGCATCGATGCCGCGCCGCTGCTCGAGCCCACCATCACCGCGGCGAAGGAAAAAGGCTTTACGCCGCTGCTCGATCTCGCCGCCGCCAACACGCCGTGGATCTTTGATGGTGTGGTAGTGACCAACGCCTACCTGAAAGCGCACCGCGACGCGCTCACGCATTTCGTGCGCGCGTATATTGCCGGCGCCTACCTGGCGCTGTCCGACGTCGACAAGGCGAAGGCGCTGATCGCGCAAAAATACAAGACCAGCGATCCAACGGTGATCGACGCCACCTATAACGACTTCAAGCGGCTGATGCCGCACGATGCCGCGCCGTCCATCCCTGGCGCCAACAATGTCATTGCCCAGCTTCAGGCCATCGGCATCGAGGTCAGCAACAAGAACATCAGCGACTATGTCGATCTCGGCATCATCGAAGGCCTGAAGAAGGACGGCTACTTTGAGCAGATGGCGAAGGCCTATCCCGTAAAACAATGAACGCCATCGATCTCGAAGTCATCTACCAGTCCACCTTGCAGATCGCGCGCGAGCTGACGCTCAACATGTTGCGCACCGGCTATTCCACCATCATCAAGGAAAGCCAGGATTTCACTTTCGCCATCTTCGACGCGCAAGGCCGCATGGTGGCGCAAGGCATCCCGCAGCCGCTGCATATCGGGCCGCTCGCCGCCCAGGTAAACGAAATCCGCCGCCGTTTTCCTGATGCCGCGCCTGGCGACGCCTTCATCGTCAATCATCCCTATCAGGCCTGCCAAAACCATTCGACCGACGTCTGCATTATCACGCCGATGTTCGTCGACGGCCGCCTCGTCGGCTATATCGGCAACACTGCGCACAAGCCCGATCTCGGCGGCAAGGTGCCGGGCACAAATGCGGGCGACGCCACTGACCTCTTTCAGGAAGGCTTGCTCATACCGCCGCTGCGCATCCTGCGGCGCGGCGAGTTGCTCAGCGATATCGAGCGGGTGATCTGCGCCAATACCCGCACGCCGGAAGTCACCTGGGGCGACATTACCGCGCAGGTAAATACCAACACCTATGGCCTCACGCGGTTCGCCGAGCTGTTCGGCAAATATGGCACCGACAAAGTGCTCGCCTGCTGGCAGAGCTGGATGGATATTTGCGAAACCGCATTGCGCAAGGAAATCGCCAAGGTGCCCGATGGGCTTTACGGCCCGGAGAGCGATTACCTCGACGACGACGGCATCGATCTGAACAAATCCTACCGCATCTCGGCGACCCTCGAAGTCAAGGGCGACATCCTGCACTTTATCCTGGACAGCGATGCGCAGGCGCGCGGGCCGATCAACCTGCGCCCTTGCGTGTCGAAGAATTTTATCCAGTGCCTGGTCAAGATGGTGTTCATCCCGAACCTGCCGGTGAACGATGGGCTATCGCGGCCGGTGCAGGTGTCCTATCCGCCGGAAGGCTCGCTGCTCAATCCGCGCTTCCCGGCGCCGGTGAACATGTATGTGCGCCCGAGCCAGGTCACGACCTCGGTCGCGATCCGCGCCCTGGCGCGCGCCGTGCCCGGCAGGGTGCCGGCGCCGGGCAGCGCCGCCGGCGGCTCGATCTCCAGCGCCGGGCGGCATCCGCAAACCGGCCGCTGGTATTCGCAATACGAGATCTTGAGCGGCGGCACCGGCGCGCGGCCCGACGGCGACGGCGTCAGCGCCATGGATGAGCTGGTCGTCAATGTGATGAACACGCCGGTCGAGGCGGTCGAAAGCGAATTTCCGGTGCGCGTCGAACGCTACGAGCTGGCGCAGGATTCCGGCGGCCCCGGCACCTTCCGCGGCGGTCTCGGCGTGCGGCGGCAATGGCGCATTCTCGGCGACGAGTCGGTCATCAACTTGCGCACCGACCGTTTCAAGTTCTCCTCGCTGGGAATCTTTGGCGCCAAGCCGGCGCATGTCTCGGCCGCCTCCCTCAAATCCGTCGGCGAAGCAGCGCGGCCGCTAACCTCCAAGGTCGCCGGCTTGCGGCTGAAAAAGGACGATGTGCTGTCGATGGAATTCGCCGGCGGCGGCGGCTGGGGCGATCCGCACCAACGCGCGGCGGAGCGTGTGCGCGACGACGTGGTGCGCGGCTATGTCTCGCGCGGGGCGGCGCGCGACGATTACGGCGTCGCCTTCAAGGATGACTTGAGTGTGGATGCCGATGCGACCGCAAAACTGCGGGCCAAGTCCGAGGCCAAGTCTGAGGCCAAGTCTGAGACCAAGCCCGCGTCCAAGGCCGCCTCATGAAATTGCGTATCGGCATCGACGTCGGCGGCACCTTCACCGACGTCACCGCCTTCGACGAAGATGCGGCGGCGCTGGTCGCCGTCCGCAAATACACCTCCAATCCGACGCAGCCCGCCGCGGTGATGCAGGACATCACCCGCGACCTCGCCGCCGAATTCGGCGCCGACGCGGTATCGCTGATCCTGCACGGCTCGACCGCGGCGCTCAACACCATGCTGGAGGGCAAAGGCGCAAGGGTCGGCCTGATCACCACCCGCGGCTTCCGCGACGTCTACGAGATCGGCCGGCAATGGCGCGGCGACGAGGTGTTCAACATCTTTGCGCCGGCGCCGAAAATGCTGCTGACCCGCGACCGCATCCACGAGGTGCGCGAGCGCCTCGATTTCACCGGCAAGGTGATCGAGCCGCTCGATGCCGGCGACGTTGCCGCTGCCGCCCGCAAGCTGATCGCGCAAGGCGTCGAGGCCGTCGCGGTGTGCTTTCTGTTCGCCTACGCCAATCCGGCCCATGAGCAGGCGGCGGCAAAGATCATCCGCGATATCGCGCCAGACCTCTATGTGTCGCTGTCGCATGAGGTCAATCCGGAATGGCGCGAATACGAGCGCACCGCTTCCACCGTCGCCAATGCCTATATCGGGCCGCCGGTGTCGCGCTATCTGCGCGAGCTGGAAGCGCTGTCGCTGCGGCGCTTCCCGCGCTCGCGCGCGCTGATGATGAAGTCCGACGGCGGCGCCGCTAGCGCCCGCATGCTGGCGTCCACCCCGATCGAGACCGTGATGTCCGGCCCGGTCGCTGGCGTCATCGGCGGCCGTCACCTCGGCGATATCAAGGGCATCGACAACATCATCACCTTCGACACCGGCGGTACCTCGTCCGACATGGCGGTGCTGCCGGGCCGGCCGCTGTTCAAGTCGGAAGTCACGGTGGCGCAGCATCCCTTGCGCACCCACACCGTGGATATCGAGACCATCGGCGCCGGCGGCGGCAGCATCGCGTCGGTCGATCTCGGCGTGCTCAAGGTCGGGCCGCAAAGCGCCGGCGCCAATCCGGGGCCAGCCTGCTACGGCCGCGGCGGCGTTGCGCCGACGCTGACCGACGCGCTGGTCGTGCTTGGCCATCTCAGCCCAAGCGCGCTGCTCGAAGGCGCCATGCCGATTTCGAGCGCGAAGGCGCACGAGGCGGTGGCGGCGCGGCTCGCGGCGCCGCTCGGGTTGACGCCGGTCGAAGCGGCCTGGGGCATCCTCACCGTGCTCGCAACCAACGTCACCATGGCGATGCGCACCATCACCATCGAGCGTGGCTACGACCCGCGCGAATTTACTTTGGTGCCATTCGGCGGCATGGGCCCGACCATCGCCGGCCGTATCATCGGCGAGCTCGGCATCGGTCGCATTCTCATCCCGCGCGACCCCGGCACGTTCAGCGCCTTCGGCATGCTGGTCACCGACGTGCACCAGACCCGAAGCTTTACCCGCATCACTCGGCTCGACGCGGCCAAGCCCGCGGAGCTGGAACATATATTTGCCGGCATGGAAGTCGCCGCGCTGGCGGACTTGATGAAGGAGCAATTCACGCGGGAGCAACTGACGACGCTACGCAGCGCCGGCATGCGTTACCGCGGGCAGTCATACGAAGTCAGCGTTCCGGTGGCCGGACTGAACAGCGACGCCGATCTTGCGACACTCGGCAAGCGTTTCCACGAGGCGCACCGGCGCCGATACGGCCACATGGCGGAAACCGAAGCCGTCGAAATTGTCAATTTCCAGGTCACGGCGGTCGGAGCGATTCCGAAACCGCAGTTCGGCGCAATCGCGGCGCCCGAAATATTGCGATCGCCGGCGCCGCACGAGAAGCGCGCGGCCTATTTCAGTCCAGCCGACCCGATCGAAGTGCCGGTGTTCCGCCGCTCCGCGCTTTCAGCGGGCGCCGTCATCGACGGCCCCGCCGTGATCGAGGAGAAAACCTCGACCACGGTGCTCTATCCGGGTCAGCGCGCCGAAATCGACGGCTACCTGAACATGGCGATTACACCCGCCGGCGCCTTATGAATGCGCGGCCCGGAGGCGCCGGACCGCTCATCATCAGCTCACCAGCACGTTGCTGAACTGCCAGGGGTCTTTGCTGTCCACCGTTTCGGGGAACAGGCGGTTGCGGCCCTTCAGCGGCGTCCAGTCGGTGTAGCGGCCGATCACCGGCCCGAGATAGGGCCGCTGGATTTCTAGGCAGCGGCGAGAATCCATCTCGTCGGCCTCGACGATGCCGCGGTCCGGGTTCTCCAGCATCCACACGATGCCGGCGAGCACCGCCGAGGTCACCTGGAGTCCGGTCGCGTTCTGATAGGGCGCGAGCTTGCGGGTCTCCTCGATCGAAAGCTGCGAGCCGTACCAATACGCGTTCTTGGCATGGCCGTAGAGCAGCACGCCGAGCTCGTCGATGCCGTCGACGATGTCGTCCTCGCTGAGGATGTGCCAGGACTGCTGCGGCTTCCATTCCGCGCCGGCCAATTCGTGCAGCGACAGCACGGCGTCGTCGCACGGATGGTAGGCGTAATGGCAAGTCGGCCGGTAAACCACCTTGCCGTTATCACACAGCGTGAAGTAGTCGGCGATCGAGATCGACTCGTTGTGGGTGATCATCCAGGCCTGTTGGGCGCCGGCGGTCGGCGTCCACGAGCGCACCCGCGTGCCGGCGCCGGGCCGCGTCAGGTAGATCGCGGCATCGCAGCCGAAATCGTGGCGCTGCCCGCCGGGCGGCAGCGTCTTCTCGTGGGTGCCCCAGCCGAGCTCCGACGGCTGCGAGCCTTCGGCGATAAAGCCCTCGACCGACCAGGTATTGATGAATTTTCCGCGCGGCTTGGGCGCGGACGCCCGCTGGGTATCCCGCTCGGCGATATGGATGCCCTTGACGCCGGCGCGCTGCATCAGCCGCGCCCAATCCTCGCGCGAGGCCGGCGCGGCAAAGTCGAGTTTCAGCTCGGCGGCGACGTCGGTCAGCGCCTGCTTGACCATCCAGGACACCATGCCCGGATTGGCGCCGCAGCAGCTCACGGCGGTGATGCCGCCCGGCCGCCGGCGACGCAGGTCGAGCACGCCTTCGCGCAGCGCGTAGTTCGAGCGCTCCGAGATCGAACGGCGGCTGTCGGTGTAGAGGCCGGGCCACGGCTCGACCACGGTGTCGATGTAGAAGGCGTCGATGTCCTTGGCGAACTCCATCAGATCGACCGAGGAGGTGTCGACCGACAGGTTGACCATCATGCCGCGGCCCGGGCCGGCGGTGAGCAATGGCTTGAGCACGTCGCGATAGTTTTCGCGGGTGATCGCCTGATGCAGGAATTTGATCTGGCGCTCGTCGAGCAGCGCCCGGTCGCGGTCGTCGGGTGCGATGACGGTGAATTTCGCGTGGTCGAACGCGACGTGCCGCTCGATCAGCGGCAAGGTACCCTTGCCGATCGAGCCGAAGCCGATCATCACGATGGGGCCGTCGAAGCGGGCGAGCAGCTGGGAGTCCTTCATTGGCGTCGCTCCAGTTGAATGGTTGTCTTGACGACGGTCAAGCGGCGCGTTGCACGCGCGCCCGCCGCGGGCGCCGATCGCCGTCATTGGCGGCGATCAGCATGTTGAGGTCGGGCTTCGGCGCGAACGCACCGGTCGCGGCGATCAGGCCGCGCGCGCCGGCAAGCGTGTCCGGACGCAGCTCAAGCGCCAACAGCCGGTCGCGCTCGTAGCGGCCGGGCATCCACAATTCGGCGGTCGGCGCGGCGGTGAAGCCGAATCGGTTGTAATAGGCCGCGTCGCCGACCAGCACGATGGCGCGATGGCCGGCGAGACGCGCACGCGCAATGGCGCGGCGCATCAGTGCCGTGCCGATGCCGCGATTACGATGCGCCGGATCGACCGCGAGCGGCCCCAACAGCAGCGCCGCACGCCCAGGCCCCGCGATGACGTGCCAAAGCCGAACGGTGCCGACAATCCGGCCGTGATCGACCGCGACCAGCGACAGCCCGTCGGCCGGCAGCCGGCCTTCGCGCAGCCGCTCGGACGTCTTGGCAATACGGCTCGCGCCGTAAGCCGCATCGAGCAGAGCTTCGCGCGCCGCGATGTCGGCGATGTTTTCTTCGCGAATGGTGACCATGATCCTCTCCTTTCCGACCGCCGCACCCCGGCGCCCCTTCCCTAAAAGGAGTGGAGCGCCGGAGCCGGAGGTCTCACCGTCGTCAGATGTGAAAGGTCCGCAGCGGGGCGATGCCGTTGAAGGCGACCGCTGCGTAGGTCGCGGTATAGGCCCCGGTGCCTTCGATCAGCACCTTGTCGCCGATCTCGAGGCTGATCGGCAGATCGTAGGGCCGCTTCTCGTACAGCACATCGGCACTGTCGCAGGTCGGGCCGGCGAGCACGCAAGGTCCGACCTCGCCGCCGTCGCGCGGCGTCTTGATCGGATAGCGGATCGACTCGCCCATGGTCTCGGCGAGACCGCCGAATTTGCCGATGTCGAGATAGACCCAGCGCACATGGTCGTGCTCGCTCTTGTTGGAGACCAGCACGACCTCGGCTTCGATCACGCCGGCATTGCCGACCATGCCGCGGCCCGGCTCGATGATGGTCTCCGGGATGCGGTTGCCGAAATGCTTGCGCAGCGCCCGGAAGATGGAGCGGCCATAGGCCTCCACCGCCGGCACGTCGCGCAGGTACTTGGTCGGAAACCCGCCGCCGAGATTGACCATGGTGAGGCCGATGCCGCGGTCGGCGCAGGCGCGGAAGATCGCCGCCGCCGACTTCAACGCTTCGTCCCAGGCCGCGGTGCGGCGCTGCTGCGAGCCGACATGAAACGACACGCCGGCCGCCTCGAGCCCGAGCTTGTGCGCGTGCTCGAGCACCTCGACCGCCATCTCCGGGTCGCAGCCGAACTTCCGCGACAGCGGCCATTCGGCACCGGCGCAGCCGAACAGGAACCGGCAGAACACCTTGGCGCCGGGCGCGGCGCGGCCGATCTTCTCCACCTCGGCCTTGCAATCGACAGCAAAGAGCCGGACGCCGAGCGCGTAGGCGCGCGCGATGTCGCGTTCCTTCTTGATCGTGTTGCCGAAGGAAATGCGCTCGGCCGCGGCGCCGGCCGCGAGCACCATCTCGATCTCGGCGACCGAGGCGGTGTCGAAGCAGGAGCCCAGTCCGGCCAAGAGCTTCAGCAGCTCCGGCGCCGGGTTCGCCTTGACGGCGTAGAACACCCGGCTGTCCGGCAGTGCCTTGGCAAAGGCGCCGTAGTTGTCGCGCACGACGTCGAGATCGACGACCAGGCACGGACCATCGTCCAGCCCCTCGTCGCGGCGGCGGCGCAGGAAGTCGTGGATGCGCTCGGTCATGGGCGCGCTCCTTCTCAAGGTTCAAGAGGCCAAGCGGCAAGCGCCGCCAGACCCGCGTTGATGTTCAGCCACGCGCGCTTTCGGCGCGCACGACCGGCGTCAGCGGCCGAAATCGCTTGGCGCCGAGCCGTGCGTTGGGGACACGGGGTTGGCGCGGCGCTTTCGCCGAGATGCTGCCTTGGATTGGAGCGGGAGACCCGTTCCGCACGGCCGGCAAGACAAGATGGACAAGCCTCTTCGGTGTTGACGTTTGGACCGCCAACGAGACCAAAAAAGCCCGCTCCGTCGTTGCTTTAAGCCGCGTCCCCCGTTGAGCGCGGGGTGCGCCGGTTTCGCCTCCGGCTGCCGATCACGTAGTGAGGTCCTAAACTTTGAAACCTCAGGCGACTGTCCGGCCTCTTGTCCGGATGCCTACCGATCGACACACGGCCACAGGCACGTGCGAATTTGGGCGAACGGCACATAGTCGCAACGGACAGGCATTGCAAGAAAAAAACGACAGCGCGGCAGAAAATTTCCGCTGGCGACTGCTCTGCGTTCGTCGCCGGCCGGCTCGCCGCCGCCTCGGATGACGCGTGCGGGTGCGTGTGTGATACTGCGGCTCCCGCGTGAACATCCTCATGGTGCCTTCAATGTCTGGTCTGCCGATCACCTTCGCCTGCGGCCTCTACGATCGCATGCTCGCGCTCTACACCGGCGACGTCAAAGCCGACGGCGTCGATCTCAATTTCCTGGTCATGGACAATCCGCGCGAGATTTTCGACCGCATGTCCAACCGGCTGGAATTCGACGCCTGCGAAATGTCGAGCTCGGAGTTCATCACCCGCTATGCCGCCAAGAAGCTGCCGTTCGTGGCGCTGCCGGTGTTCGCCTCGCGGGTATTCCGCCACAGCTTCATCATCGTCAACCGCAAGCACATCAAATCGGCCAAGGATTTCGCCGGCAAGCGCGTCGGCGTGCCGCTCTACACCCAGACCGCCGCCATCTTCGTCCGCGGCCTGATGCAGCACGACCTCGGCATCGATCTCGACGAGATCGAATGGATCCAGGGCGCCATCAACGAGCCCGGCCTCTACGGCAATCCGTCGGTCATGCCGATGCTCAAGCCGGTCAACCTCAAACAGAACACCAGCGGCAAGTCGCTGAGCGATCTGCTGGAGGCCGGCAAAATCCATGCCATCATCGGCTCCAACATGCCCCGCGCTTTCGGCCGCAATCCCGACGTGGTGCGGCTCATTCCCGATTATCGCGCGCAGGAGAAGGACTATGTCCGACGCACGAGAATCTTTCCGATCATGCATCTCGTCGTCATCCGCAACGACGTCTATGAGAAGAACCCGTTCGTGGCGACGAGCCTGTACGATGCATTCAACGCGGCCAAGGACTGGGCGCGGGAAAAGATGCGCTATTCCGGAACGCTGCGCTACATGCTGCCGTGGCTGCCCGACGACATGCAGGAGATCGACGAATTGTTCGGCGGCGATTGCTGGCCATACGGCGTTGAGCCGAACCGGCCGACGCTGGAAGCGCTGGTCAACTATATGGCCGAGCAGGGTTTGATCCCGGAGCCTATTCCGATCGAAAAGCTGTTCGTGCCGACGTTCGGTTAGCGGCGCAAAAAATGGGGAGGAGGCCATGCGCGTTCTGATCACAGGCGGCATGGGCGTCATCGGCGCGGAAGCGAGCCGCAAATTTGTCCGCGAAGGCCATCGGCCGGTGCTCTATTCGCGCCACCGCGATGAATCGCTGATCCGCGATATCGTCGACAAAGTGGATATCGAGCTCGGCTCCATTCTCGACCGCGCACGGCTTGCCGAAGTGATCAAATCTCGCGGTATTACCCACGTGGTGCACACTGCCGCCTATATCAGCGCGCTGTCGGCCAAGCATCCGGCCGAGAGCGTCGAGATCAATGTGATGGGCACGGTCAATGTGCTGGAAGCCGCGCGGTCGGCGAACGTCGAGCGCGTCGTCTATACCAGCGCCAAGGGCGTCTACGGCCCGTTCCTCGGCGACTACGGCGCCCCGACCTATAAGCGCATCACCGAGGATCAACCGAAGGAACCGAAGCGCATCTACGATTCCGCCAAGCTCATGGGCGAGAACGCGACGCTCTATTGGGGCACGCTCGGCCTCGACGTCGTGGTGTTGCGATTTGCCACCACCTACGGCCCCGGCAAGACCGCGCGCCACGGCAACATGGGCGTGACCAGCCAGATCATCGAGCGGCCGGCCAGCGGCCAGCCGTTCCACCTCGCTCAAGGCGGCGATGAGAAGGACGACTTCATTTACAACAAGGATTCCGCGCTCGGCATCTATCTCGCGACGACGGCAAAAAGCCTCACGAGCCGCGTGTTCAATATCGGCACCGGCGTCGGCGTCACGCTCAAAGATGTCGCCGCCATTTTACGAAGACACTTGCCGAACGCCGTGATCGAGGTCGGGCCGGGACTGAACTTCCTCGGGGCAGCCTACCCGATGTACGGAATCTACGACATCTCCCGCGCCCGCAATGAGCTCGGCTACCGGCCGGAATTCGATCTCGAGCGCGGCGTCGCCGATTATCTGGAAAGCCTGCAGCGGCTGAAGCTGCAAGCGGCGTAACGGGGCCATCATGCGTGCAACTCTCGAACTCCCTCGACTTTCGCTGCGCGAGCGCGACCGGCGCTGGGCCGCGGTGCGCAAGGACATGGCGGCGCGCGATCTCGATTGCCTGGTGCTGTGGGGCTGGCCGCTGATGTGGGATTTTTGCATCGCCAATGCGCGCTATCTCTGCCCGGTCGGCGGCAACGCCGAATTCAACGTGCTGGTGTTCCCACGCGAGGGCGATCCGACTTGCTTCGTGCTGATGCCGACCTTCCTCGAAGGCTGGCGCAGCGCGCAGGATTGGGTCGGCGACATCCGCGCCCGCAAGGGCACTTGGGCGGACTCGGTCGCCGAGCGCATCAAGGAGCTGAAACTCGAGCGCGGCCGCATCGGCATGGATGGGCTCGCCGGCCCGCTCGATCCCGACGGCTGGCTGCCGCACAGCGTTTATCTGCGCCTGCAGGAGCTTTTGTCCGGCGCCAAGCTCGTTGCTCTCGACGACATGCTGGAGAAGGTGCGCACCATCAAGAGCGACGAGGAGCTCGGCATGCTCGCCAAGGCAGCAGAGCTCGGCGACCTGATGCTGGCGGCCTGCCGCGACACCGCGCGGCCCGGCGTCAAGGAATGCGAGGTCTACGGCCGCATGGTGGAGACCATGCTGGCCCATGGCGGCGAGGAGCCGACCTTGTTCCTGTGGGCCTGCGACCGTTATCCCTATCCGCATCCGTTCCGCGTGCCGACGACGCGCAAGCTCGAACGCGGCGACCTCATCATCTGTGAGCTGCATCCGAAGATCGGCGGCTATTTCACCCATGTCGAGCGCACGTTCTGCCTCGGCGAGCCGGAGGCCAAGCAGCGCGAGATCTATGACGGCTGCGTCGCCGCCTACGAGCGTGGGCTGAAAGAGTTCGGGCCGGGCCGCAAAATCTCAGAGGCGATGGGCGCGGTGAAGCAGACCATCGAGGAGCGGAAGCTCGCGATCTGCGAAACCGGCATCCACGGCCACGGCCTCGCCTCG
Source organism: Xanthobacteraceae bacterium (assembly GCA_050010715.1). GTDB lineage: Bacteria > Pseudomonadota > Alphaproteobacteria > Rhizobiales > Xanthobacteraceae > BOG-931. The sequence continues at coordinate 34,951 of JBEKKM010000005.1, forward strand.
CTGGAATATCCGCGCTACCGCTTTCACGCGTTGCGTGCCGACCAGGACGCGCTGAAGGTCGTCGGCGACGAATTCCGCCCCGGCATGGTGTTCGCCTTCAACATCGACCTCTACGATCCGGCCTGGCGCAACGGCGAAACCGGCTGCGTGTTTGCCGAAACGGTGCGTATCACGGCAACCGGCGCCGAGCGCATGCACGGCTTTTCGACCAAGTTTCAGGCGATTCCGGTCTGAGCCCTCTATACCGCTTTCAGGTGCGCATCCCGGCGCTTGTATAGCTCACTGTCGGAATAACCCATGGGATCGGGCCGGCCGCGGCCGAGCATGATCTGTACGTAAACCGGCGCCAGCGAATCGTTCTGATAGCCGTGGATCACGCCGGCCGGACAGGCGATGCATTCCCAGGGACCGAGTCGCGTGGTGACCCTGTTGCCGCTTTCGTCCTCGACGAAGACGTCGAGAATGCCCTGCAGCACGAAGAAGCACTCCTCGACCTCGTGGGTATGCGCGGCATTGCCTTGGCCGGGATTCACATAGACGATCGACAGCGTGAAATTGCCCGCCGGAATGATGTTCGGATCGTCGTGCTTGCCGGAACCGCCGGCGCCGATGAAGCGGTGCTGGGCGCGCTTGTAGCCCTCGATCTTGGCGTCCTCGAAGGCGGCCCAGTCCGGCTTCTTGTCCTTGAAGCGGCCGACGTATTTTTTCATGATCTCTTCGAGCGGAACACCTTCGAGTTCCTTCGGGCGCGGATGACGGGCGACGGCCATGGCTTGCTCCTGAACGTGCGTGTTGAGCTTGAATCTATTCCAAGCCCCCATCAATGTCATGCCCCGCGCAGGCGGGGCACCCAGTAGTCACTGACATTGCCAGCAGGATCGTGACTACTGGATCATCCGCTTTCGCGGATGATGACGCGCGAGCGCGTTACTTGCGCGCGTCTTGCACGAGCTGCCACACCCGCGACGGTGACAGCGGCAGATCGCGCGGCTCGACGCCGAACGAGCTCAGCGCATCGGCGACCGCATTGGCGATGACGCCGCCGACCGAGATGATGCCGCCCTCGCCGGCGCCCTTGGCGCCGAGCGGGTTGATCGGCGAGGGATGCGACTCCATCACAAAACCGCGGATTTTTGGAAAGTCGCTCGCGGTCGGGATGAGATAATCGGCGAGCGAGCCGGTCAGCAGCTGGCCGTTGTCGTCATAGGCGAGATGCTCCATGAACGCGCCGCCAAGGCCCTGCACCACGGCGCCGACCAGCTGGCCCTTGAGCGTCAGCGGATTGATCATGCGGCCGCAATTCTCCACGGCCACGTAATCGATGAGCGCGACGGCGCCGGTTTTTGGATCGACCGCGACATGGGCGGCATGCGCGCCGTAAGCCCAGGTGTGCTTGTGGTTGGAAAACGCACCTTCGACCGACAGCGGCTCCGGCGCCAGCTCCGCCCACGACACCGATTTGCCGTCGGGCGCCGTGGCCCGGCCGTCGGCGAGCACGACCTCGGCGGAGCCGCAGTTGAGCCGCCGTGCCGCTTCCGCGCTCATGGCCGCCCGCAGTTTTGCCGCCGCGTCGAGCACGGCCGAACCGCCCATGACGATCGAGCGCGAGTGGTAGGAGCCGTAGCCGTCGCTGACGTAAGCCGTCGAGCCGTGGAACACGTGATTGATGCGATCCATCGGCATGTCCATGGCGTCGGCGGCGATTTGCGCGAATGCCGTCTCCAGTCCCTGGCCGACGCCGGACGAGCCCATATAGACCGTGAGCGTGCCATCGGTTTCCAGCACCAGACGCGCACTTTCCTTCGGGCCGGCGGCGCCGCCTTCGATAAAGCAGCACACAGCGAGGCCGTGGTAGCGGCCGTCGATGAGCTTGCCTTTTAGTTTTCCCTTTTCGGCCCAGCCGAATTCGGCGAGACAGCGCTCCAGCGTGACCTGATAATCGCCGCTGTCGAGCTCGTCCTTGCTTTCGAACGGCGCGATGGTCGCGACCCGATACGGCATTTCGGCTTCGCGCACGAGATTGCGCCTGCGGAATTCGACTTGGTCGATGCCGAGATCGCGCGCCGCCATGTCGAGCAGGCGCTCGCGGAAAAAATCGGTCTCGAAGCGGCCCGGCCCGCGATAGGTGCCGACCGGTGTCTTGTTGGTCAGGAGCAGCGAAACGTCGAGATCGATATTGGGAACGCGATACGGCCCCGACATGAACTGCGCGATGTTGCGCGCGCCGACGGCGCCGTTGGTGCGCATATAGGCGCCCATGTCGACGAAGCCGTGGCCGCGCAGCCCGAGGATGGTGCCGTCGCGGGCGCAGGCGATCTCGACGTCGCATGCCGCCTCGCGGGCGTGGTTCATGGTCATCAGGTGCTCGCGGCGGTCCTCGGTCCATTTCACCGGCCGGCCGACGTGGCGCGCCGCGAACGGAATCAGAAAATCCTCCGGATAGAATTCGCCGCGCGCGCCAAAGCTGCCGCCGACGTCGTACTCGACCATGTCGATGGCATCGACGGCAAGACCGAGCTGCTTTGCGAGGATGCGGCGGTTGGCGAACAGCACCTTTGCGGCGCCCGACAGCGTCAGCCGGCCGCTCGCCGCATCCCATTCGGCAAGCAGGCCGCGCGGCTCCATGGGCAGCGCAGTGTGGCGCTGGGTGCTGAAGCGCTCGCGCCGCGTATAAGGCGCGTTTTTGAACGCCGCGTCGGCGTCGCCAAGCGTGGCGCGGAATTTCATCGTGACATTGCTGCCCTTGTGCTCGAACAGCAGCGTTTCGTTCTTCGCCGCGCTCTGCCAGTTGGCAATGGCCGGCAGCGGCTCGATGTCGACTTCGATGGTGCCGAGCGCATCCTCGGCAACGCCGGCGCTGTCGGCCAGCACCATGGCCAGCGCCTCGCCGACATAGCGCACCTTGTCGAGCGCCATGACCGGCTGGCCGAAGGCCTCAAACTCCGGCATCGGCTGCAGCCGCATCGGCACCAGCGGAATGCGATCGCCAAGATCGGCCGCGGTGATGACGGCATGCACGCCGGCGACTTTTTTCGCCCGCGACACGTCGATAGCGCGGATGCGGCCATGGGCGACCGCGCTGCGCAGGATCGCCGCATGCAACATATCCTTACGGGCAAGATCGTCGACATATTGGCCGCGGCCGCGGACGAAGCGAAAATCTTCCAACCGTTCGATCGGCTGGCCGACGAACGCTGTCCTCATGCGCCGTTCCCGTCGCGCTTATAGGCCGCGCGCGCGTCGAGCACCGCTTCGACGATGGAAATATAACCGGTGCAGCGACACAGATTGCCGGACAGCACTTCGCGAACCCGATCGGCGTCGCAGTCGGGCTCCTCGCTGAGCAATGCATGCGCGGTGGTGATCATGCCCGGCGTGCAGAAGCCGCATTGCAGGGCGTGATGCTTGCGGAACGACGCCTGCAGCGGCGTCAAGCCTTCCTCGAGCGACAGGCCCTCGACGGTCACCACCTTGGCGCCATCGGCCTGCACCGCGAGCAACAGGCACGAGCGCACCGCCGCACCGTCGACCAGCACGGTGCAGGAGCCGCACACACCGTGCTCGCAGCCGACATGGGTGCCGGTGAGCCGCAAATGATGGCGCAGGCAATCGGCCAGCGTCAGCCGTGGCTCGACTTCGACCTCGACCGGCTTGCCGTTGACTTCGAATTTTACCGGCATGGTTTTGATCGCTACGCCGCCGCGCTTTTGAGCGCGCGCTCGACCATGACGCCGATCAGCGCTTTGCGATAGGCGCCGCCGGCGTGGATATCGTCATGGGGATCGACCGACGCCGATGCCGCGGCTTCGGCCTTGGCGATGACGGCCTCGTCGATCTTGTTGCCGTTAAGGACTTGCTCGACGGCGGGAAGCCGCAACGGCCGGTCGGCGACGCCGATGGCACCGACATGTGCGTTGCTCACCTTCCCGCCGTCCTCGTCGTAGAACAGCATCGCCGCGGCCAGCGCAAAATCGCCGCGGCGGCGGGCGAATTCCTGAAAGCCGAAGCGGCGCTCGGCCGGCCATGCCGCCAGACGGATTTCGGTGATGATCTCGTCGGGCTTGAGCGCGGTCATCAGCGGGCCCTGGAAAAAATTCTCCGCCTCGATCACCCGCGCACCGGATTTGCCGACGACGGCGATCTTCGCCTCGCAGGTCACGACGATGCCCGGCATCTCGGCGGCGGGATCAGCGTGGGCGATGCTGCCACCGACGGTGCCGCGGTTGCGGATTTGATAATGCGCGACGTGTTCGACGGCCGCGACCAGCAGCGGCTGCGCCGTGCGCAAGCGCGCATCGTCGAGGATGTCGCGCCAGCGCACCATGGCGCCAAGCGTGACGCCGTCGTCAGCGATTTTGATCTGTCGCAGCTCGGCAAGCTTGCGCAAATCGACCAGCAGCGATGGCGAAGCGACGCGGAACGCCAGCATCGGCACCAGACTCTGGCCGCCGGCCAGCGGCTTGGCCTCACCGTCATGCGACGCCAAGAGCGCCACTGCTTCGTCGATTGTGGTCGGGCAGGCATATTCGAAGGGCGGTAATTTCATATCCCGGCACGCTTCCTTCGAACCGCCGAAACAGGCGCATTTTCAGCCATTTTCTAGCATCGCCGCCCACACTCGGTCAACGCGCCGCGGCCATTACGACGTGTCGTCGTCACGCTTGTTGGCGTCGGACAGCACCTTCCACAGCGCGACCCCGTAGTTCACGATGTGCTCTTCCTGGCAATGCTCACAGCGGTAGGTCCGCATGTCGTCGCCCGACATCGTGCTCTTATCTATCATGTCCATTTCCCGGCCGCATTTGGGACAATCCGTCAGCGACGGCGGCCGCACTGGTTTGCGGCTGTATATGCGTTTGATCCAAGAGGGCAGCTTCATTGAAATTTCCTTCGAAGCTGGAATTAAGAACGCACTCCTGCCCTTGATTGCCGCGCGGTTTGGATCATCTCCCATACCCGCGGCGGCGTCAGCGGCAATTCGCGAAGCGAGACACCAAGCGAACCCAGCGCCGCAGCGACAGCATTGGCAACGACACCGCCGACCGGAATGATGCCGCCCTCGCCCGCACCCTTGGCGCCGAGTGGATTGAGCGGTGACGGTTTCTGCTCCAGCGCCACCGCGCGAATGCTCGGGAAATCGCTCGCCGTCGGCATCAGGTAATCGGCGAACGAGCCGGTGAGGAATTGGCCATTTTCGTCATAGATGAAGTGTTCGAGCAACGCGCCGCCCAGGCCCTGCACGACGGCGCCGACGCATTGGCCGTGCAATGTCAGCGGATTGACGATGCGGCCGACGTCTTCGACGGCGACGTAATCGATCAATTCGACGCGGCCGGTTTTGGGATCGACCGTCACATATGCGGCGTGCGCGCCGTAGGAATAAGTCCGCTTGTTGCTCGCATGCGTGCCGTCGGCGGCAAGGCCGGCGAACTCCTTGAGTTCGAGCATGGCGCGGTCTGGTCCGACCACCATCTCGTTGTCGAATGAAATTTCGTTCGCCGCGCAGCCGAGCCGCTGCGCGGCTGCCTCACGCATGAGCGCGCGCAGCCGATTGGCGGCGTCGACGATGGCGTTGCCGCCCATGACGATGGAGCGCGACGAGAACGAGCCAAAACCTTCGGTGACATAATCGGTCGAGCCGTGGAACACATTGTTGATGCGCTCCATCGGCAGTTCGAGCGCATCGGCGGCGATCTGCGAAAATACCGTTTCGACGCCTTGCCCGACCGACGACGAGCCGACGAACACCGAGATCTTGCCGTCGGCCTCGATGAGGAGCCGCGCATTTTCCCGCGGCCCGGTCCCGCCGCCTTCGAGATAGCAGCCGATGGCGATGCCGTGGTAGCGGCCGTCGATCAGCCCGCCCTGCAGCTTCGACCGCTCGGCCCAATTGAATTCGGCGAGGCAGCGGTCGAGCGTCATCTGATAATCGCCGCTGTCGCATTCGCTGACGATGTCGAGTACCTGCACTTTCGCCAGCGCATAGGGCATGTCGGCTTCGGCGATTAGATTGCGGCGGCGGAATTCGACCCGATCGATGCCGAGATCGGCCGCCACCATGTCGAACAGCCGTTCGCGGCAGAAATCCGACTCGAAGCGACCTGGCCCGCGATAGGTGCCCGACGGCGTCTTGTTGGTCACCACCATGGTCACGTCCATGCGCACGTGGGGGATGCGATAGGGCCCGGACATGATTTGCGAAATATTGCGCGACGCGGTGGCGCCGTTGGTGCGCACATAGGCGCCGAGATCGGTATAAGCGTGGCCACGCAAGGCGAGAATGTTGCCGTCGCGAGTGCAGGCGATTTCGAGATCGCATGCGGCATCGCGCGCGTGGCTGAGCGATATCAAATTCTCGCGCCGGTCCTCGGTCCACTTCACCGGACGACCGACGACACGCGCCGCGAATGGAATCAAAAAATCCTCCGGATAAAACTCGCCGCGCGCGCCGAAACCGCCGCCGACGTCGTATTCAAGCATCCGCACTGAAGCCTCGGGGAGCTTCATCATCTGTGCCAGCGCGCGGCGGTTGTTGAACGGCACTTTGCAGACGCCGGACACCGTCACGCGTAGTTTCGCGGCGTCCCAGTCGGCGACCAGCCCGCGCGGCTCCATCGGCACCGCGCCGTGGCGTTGCACCTTGAAATGCTCGCGGCGGACGTAAGGCGCATTTTTGAAGGCCGCATCGGTGTCGCCAAGCGTGGCCGTGATGGTGCCTGCGATGTTGCTGCCGGTTTCTTCGAACAGGAAGACATCGTCCTTGCGCGCGGCATCACGGTCGACCACCGCGGCAAGCGGCTCGATATCGACGCCGATCGCCTCCAATGCGTCTTCGGCCAGCGCGACGCTATCGGCGACCACGACGGCGATCGGCTCACCGACAAAGCGGACTTTGTCGGCGGCAATGATCGGCTGCACGTAACGCTTGGACGACGGCAGCGGATCGTGCCGCAATGGAATCGTCGGTATCTCCCCGATATCGGCCGCGGTGATCACGGCATGGACGCCGGGCCGCGCCCGGGCCGCCGCGGTGTCGATCGAGCGGATGCGGCCGTGCGCGACGGAGCTGCGCAGGATCACCGCATGCAGCATTGTTTCGCCGGCGAGATCGTCGGTGTATTGGCCGCGCCCGGTGAGGAAGCGCAAATCCTCGAGCCGCTCGATCGGGCTACCGATGAAGGCGTTGGTGGCGCGGCGCGTTGTCGGGGCGGTCATATGACGATTGTAGCATCCAGATTGATCAGCGCACGGGCGACGCTGAGCGCCGCCAGCGCCGAGGTTTTGGGGTTGCTGCGCGACGGCTTGCCTTGCAGCTGGATGGCGAAACGCCCGGCGGCGCCTTCGGCTTCGATCTCGTGCACGTTGCCGGGCGCGTCGGGATCGGCGACTAGCTCGACCTCGGTTTTGTCAAAACCCAGGCCGGCGAGCGCCACCGCGGCGGCGACGTTGGCGTTCTGCGGATAAAGCAGCGCCGCCTCGCCGGCGGTGCCGCGGTAGAGCACGGTACGGCCGGCCAACTTGTCGAGATCCGCGACCTTTTCAGCCGGCGAGCCGCGCCACGCCGCTGGCGGCTTGCGCGAGCGGTAGCGCACCGAACCGAGCCCGCCGAGGCGCATCGCCGCAATGGCATCAATACCGCCGATGGCGCCGGCCGGCAGCAGCATGCGGCTTTTGCCTTCGCGCGCCGCTGTCTTGAGGCGATCGAGCAGCGCCGATTCGGCGAGCGCCCCGACGGAAATTATTAGGAGATCATAACCGCGGCGCAACACTTCTGGCCCATGCTCCGCCAACGCTGGCTGCCCGGCGACTTCGGCGATGATGGCCGGGCGCAACGCCAGCAAATCGGCCAGCGATTCCACGACAGCGACGCCGCCGAGCGCGGCGCGCGCTTTCGCCGTCCGTCCTGGCCGGCACAACGCGCCGACAATCTTGGCGCCGCCGCCGGCCGCGCGCAGCGCTGCGACCACGTCCTGGGCGATACCGCCGTAGCCGATCAATCCGATCGAGGTCATAAATTTTCGTGTCCGGCTTTGCTCATCAATTCACATCGATATGCACGCCGGCTGCCTTGACCACGTCCCGCCATTTCGGCCGTTCGGCGGCGATGAAGGCCGCAAAGGCGTCGGGAGTCATCGGCGCCGGCTCGCCGCCGACTTTGGTCAACGCCGCGACCACGTCGGGCGCCTCGAAAACGTGCTTCACCTCGGCTGCGAGTTTTTCCACGATCGGGCGCGGCGTGCCCGCGGGCGCAAACAGGCCCTGCCAGCCCGTGACCGAGAAACCCTTTATGGTCTCGCCGATGGTCGGCAGGTCCGGCGCGCTGGCGAGGCGTTCCGCGCTGGTCACAGCCAGCGCACGTACCGCGCCGGCCTGCGCCTGCGGCCACAGCGTGGTCATGCTGTCGATGGCGAGATCGACATTGCCGCTCATCATGGCGGTCAACTCGTCGGTCGTGCTGCGGAACGGCACGTGCGTCATATGCGTGCCGGTGGCGAGCGCGAACATCACGACGGAAAGCTGCGACGAGGTGCCGATGCCGGAGGAGCCGTAGTTGAGCTTGCCGTCATTGACCTTCAGATAAGCGATCAATTCCGGCACGGTTTTCACTGGAACTTTTTGATTGACGACCAGCAGGTTGGGCAGGTGCACCAGAAGCGAGATCGGCTGAAAATCGCGCTCCGGATCGTAGGGCAATTTGCTGAAGACGAATTCGTTGAGCACGATGCCGCTGAGCGTGCCGAGCAGCAACGTGTAACCGTCGTTCGGCGCTTTCGCCACGTAAGCCGTGCCCACGCTGCCGCCGGCGCCGGAACGGTTCTCAACCACGAACGGCGAATGGAAATCCGCTTCCATGTGCTGCTGCAGGATGCGCGCCAGCAAGTCCGCCGAGCCGCCGGCCTGGAACGGCACCACGATCGTCACCGGTCGCTGCGGCCACGCCTCCTCGGCCCACGCCGGCGCCGCGATGGCGAGCAAAATGGCCGTGACCAATGCCAATGCAAAACGCATAAAACGTCTCACTTGGCGCGCGGTTTCGATTTCGGCCCCATCGGTTCGGGATGGAACGGGCCGTCGCGCGCTTCCAGATAGGCCTTCAGTCCACCGGTGCGTTGCGCGTCGAACAGCCGCTGGCGATCCTCGTTGTGCGACGAATGCGCCAGCGCGCTCAGCGCGCCTTCGAGCAGCAGCGCCGCATGCACGCCCGACGCCTGCAGCCCCTGCATGGCGATCGCCTTGTTGAGCCGGACCGACGGCTCCGGCACCAGGGCGATGCGGTTGGCCAGCGCGCGGGCGCGTGGCATCAGCTCGTCATGGGGCACCACCTCGTTGACCATGCCGATGCGCAGCGCCTCCTGGGCGTCGAAGTGATCGCCGGTCAGCGCCCAGCGGTTGGCCGCCTTCCAGCCGCACAAGGCCGTGAGCAGATAGCTGGTATTGGACACCTGGCGCACTTCCGGCTGCGCGAACGTCGCTTTGTCGGAAGCGATCGTGATGTCGGCGGCAAGCTGGTACCAGAAGCCGCCGCCCATAGCCCAGCCGTTGACCGCGGCGATCACCGGCTTGCCCAGGCTCCACATGTGCTCCCAATGCTGCACGCGGCTGCCGTCGAGGCGTTGCCAATGCTCGATATATTCGGCGTGGCTCTTGCCCTGCGGATCGAGCGGCCGCACGCCGGAAGCCGGCGCCGCCTGCTGGTCGTAGCCGGCGGAAAACGCCGCGCCGTTGCCGGTGAGGATGATGGCCCGCACATTGCGGTCGGCATCGGCCTCGTCGAGCGCGCGGTGGATTTCCGCCTCGAGATTGCGCGACAGCGCGTTCATGCGGTCGGGCCGGTTCAGCGTGATGGTCGCGACCTTGCCGTCGATGCTGTAAAGCAAATCCTGGTAGCTCATAGTCCCTCCCGCGTTCGTGGCCGCAAAGCTACACTGCGGCGCGCGCCGATGGGAGGCCGCGCCCGGACGTTTCGGCATGGCTGGTCCGGGCAACCGGCGGTAGTTCGGGGCAAATTGCCGTGTCCATCGCGGGCGAATGCTGCTAGCTTTCCTGCAGATTGCAATGGCCGTGACTCACGGGCCCGATCATAAAAGCCGCGCCTAGGGTGGAGGACATCGATGCTGACCAAAACGCCGCGCAACGGAAAAAACGGCAAAGGCCTTTCGCGCGTCACCGAGCTGCCGAAGATCAGCACCTCGACCGACACCCGCGAGATTCTCGCTCACGCCGCCAAGGAAGCCCGGCAAGACAATTATTTCATCGTCGACGTCGACGCCCACGTCACCGAAACGGCGTTCTGGTCGGACGTCGTCGATCGCATGGAAAGCGACGTCTACAGGCAGATGGCGCGCGCTTTCAAGGAGCGTGGCAACGCGCCCGGCTTGATGAACTCGACGCCCGGCATGCTGTACCAAGACGTATTCGGCCGCATTCCGCATCAGCAGCGTCTCGGCGAAGCCGTTCCGGGCGGCCAAACCCACGCCCAGGTGACGCTGGTGCGGCGCGCCATGGACTCCATGGGCATCGACTACATGGTGGTGTTCCCGACGCCGATGCTGGTGCTGGGCATGCATCCGCAGGTCGAGATGGAGGTCGTGATCGGCAACGCCTTCAACAAATGGCTGACGGAAGAAGTGCTGCCGCAGGATACCCGCATCAAGGCGATGCTGTACCTGCCGTTCAACCATCCTGAAGCGTCGCTGAAGGCGGTCGAGATGTACGCCGACAATCCGAGCGTCATCGGCTTTTCGGTCACTTCGACGCGCTTCCGCGCCGTCAATCACGACAGCTATATGCCGCTCTATTCCGCCATCCAGGCGACCGGCAAGCCGCTGTCATTCCACTCCGGCTTCCACTGGGGCGACCAGTCGATGCAGCAGTGCAATAAGTTTATTTCCATGCACGCCATCTCGTTCGTCTATTACAACATCATCCACATGACGAACTGGATTATGAACGGCCTGCCGGAACGCTTCCCCAAGCTCAAGGTGGTGTGGATCGAAAGCGGGCTCGCCTGGATACCGTTCCTGATGCAGCGGCTCGATTCCGAATACATGATGCGCTCCTCGGAAGCGCCGCTGCTCAAGCGCAAGCCGAGCGAATACATGCGCGAGATGTTTTATTCGAGCCAGCCTCTGGAACGCTCCAACATCGACCTCACCGAGGCGACATTCAAGGCGATGAAGGCCGAGACGCAGCTTCTATTCGCGTCGGATTGGCCGCACTGGGATTTCGACCTGCCGAATTCGATCACCACCCTGCCGTTCCTCGACGAGAAGGCCAAGCGCAACATTTTGGGCTTCAACTCGGCGCGGCTGTTCAATCTCGAAGTGCCCAAGCACAAGCAGCTCAAGACCAAGCCGGGCAAGGCGCCGGCGCGGCGCGAGCCGGTGACGGCTTGAGTTGAAATAAATGCCGAAAGCGGTGCAACGCAAAGCAGCCAAGCGGGGCGGCAAGCCAAGCCGTCGCGCGGTGCGCAATGGTGCGAAGCCCGCGGATTTCTGCGCCGCCGCGCGCGACGCGCTCAAGCGCGGCGAGCCTGACGCGATCTCCGACAAGACGTTGCAGCAGGTGCTGACCGCCGCGGTGAAGGTCTATGCGGCGAAAGTGGAGCGGCGCGGCCACGACGTCCTGCCCTTCCCGCAACACGCGGTGACGGCGACCGAAACAGTGGTGGCGGCCTGCGCCATGATCCGCGCCGCCGATCTCAACATGTTCGACGTGGCGATCTGGTTTCATCGCCCGCCGGGGATTGAATAAAGAGGGGTAAGAGATGGACGAAATCGCAGTAGGCAAGCTGGCTGACATCGCCGACGGCGATTATCGGGTATTCGCCGTGGAAGAGCTCGAAGTCGGCATCTTCCGCACCGGCAGCAAGGTGCTGGCCTACGAAAACGTCTGCCCGCATGCCGGCGGCCCGGTCTGCCAGGGCAAGATCTTCCATCAGGTCGAGGAAATCATCACCCCCGACAAGAAGAGCGCGGGGCTGCGCTTCGGCAAGCAGCGCCACATCGTCTGCCCCTGGCACGGCTACGAATTCGACCTCGCCACCGGCTGCCACCCGGGCGACGCCTCGGTGCGGCTGACGCCAGTGAAAGTCGCCGTGCGCGACGGGCAGATCTACGTCAGCGTGCCGCGCTAAGCTGCTGCGTTTCAGGCTTCCCTTTCACGCCGCATATAGGCCCGGACCTCGCCATCGAGGTCCAACGTCGCGCAGACGGCAATCAAAAGCGACACGGCGCCAATAGGGAGCGGCGCCGGGAAACGGGCCGCAAACATTTCCCAAGTCACCATGACGATCACAAGATAGCAGGCGCCGGCCAGCATGGTGCGCGAGAGAACGCGGTCAATATATGCCGCGGTCGCCTCACTCGGCTCCAGCTTCGCAATCGATCCGCCATATTTTCTCAGGCCGTCGGCCATCTCCTCCGGATCGAACAGCAAGGCGGTGTAGAGAATTGCGCAGCCAAAGAGCAGCAGCGCATAGACGATCAAGTGCAAAGGCCGGCCGTATCGCAGAGAGACGGCGATGACAGTCGCCCAAGATGCGCCCTGCGCGACAGCGAAATTCAACAGCGCGACCACCGCGCTCATGATCCACGACGCCAGTAGGACGGGGATGATGCCCGCGCCGTTGAGCTTCAACGGCAGATCCACCGTTTGCGCGGCGAAAGTCCGCGCCCCGATCCGGTGCTCGGGATAGTCGATACGAATGAATCGCCGCGCCCGCTCTATCAACACGACGAAAACGGCAAGGCCGACGACGAACAACACCAGCGTATTGATCCGGTCGCTCGACATCACGCCCTGACGGCCGGCCTCGAACACGTCAGCGACTCTGTTCGGCAACGCAGTGACGATGGGCACAAGAAGCAGCAGGACAAGGCCGTTGCCGACGCCGCGCAGGGTGATTTGTTCGCTCAGCCAAACCAGGAACAGTGTGCCGCCGATCAACGTAAGGGTGGTCGAGAGTGTGAACAGCCAAGACGGTGCGGCCACGATGCCGGGCACACTCTCAAGCCCGATTGCGACTCCCGAGGCCTGCCCAGCCGCGAGCAACACTGTGAGAACGCGTGTCATTCGATCGATGGTACGGCGGCCCCGAGCGCCGCTCTGCTTCAGCGCTCTCAGTCGTCCCGACACCAGCGTAAGAAGCTGAAGGATGATCGCCGCCCAAACATAGGGAAGAATGCCAAGCGCGAAGATCGCCAGGCGATGGATGCCATTAGGGCTGCCGCGGTAAAGCTCCTCCAAAGCCGCTGGATCGAGGCCCGGCAATGGCACAAAAGTGCCGAACCGATAAACAAGGAGCGCGCCGACGGTGAACGCAATCCGCCATGCAAACTCTATCATGGTGCGCTCCCAACCCGCGACCATGTTAATGCCAGCCCGCGATCCGCGGCAAGACAGAAGCGGTGTCTGTATAGGATGGACGCCGACAAGGTCGCCGTGCGCGACAGGCAGATCTACGTCAGCGTGCCGAAGTAGCGGAGATTTCGCGCAGCATCGCGTCGGCGAGTTTTTCCGCGACCATAATGGTCGGAATATTGGTGTTGCCGCGCGGGATCGTCGGCATAATCGAGGCGTCGATGACGCGCAAACCGTCGACGCCGTGAACGCGGCCGGCCGGATCGGTCACGGCGTCGCGATCGCCGGATGCGCCCATGCGGCAGGTTCCGACCGGATGGAACGTGCCGCCGACGTTGTCGCGAATGTAATCGGCCAGCGCGGCGTCGTCTTTGGCCAATGCCGCAAGATCGACGCGCCGGTCGGCCAGCGTGGCAAAAACCGGCGCCGCGAGCGGCGGCACCATGTCGATCAGCGCCGCGATCGCCGCGCTCTTGATCCGGTTGGCCGGCGTGATGCGATTGAGCCGCCGCAGCCGGTCGTTGAATTTGACCGGGAAGGTCAGCCGCGTCATGGCCCGCACCGCATCGTGGGCCAGAATGTCGATACAGAGGCGAAAGCCCTGCATGAAGCGTTTCAGGTCGAGCTCGTGGCCGGTGAAATTGAATTCAACGCGCGGATAGATCGCGGCATTGGCCGAGACCAACGACACGCGGCCGCGCGCCATCGGCTTGAGCAGTGACGGCGCCAGATTGGCGACCTGGCGGCCGAGCGGACTCCACGACGTCTTGCACTGCACGTTGAGATACATGTCGGCCGCCGCCGCGCCGGGCAGGCCGGAGGAATAGCGAAACGCCGACATCGGATGCGGCCGGATATTTTTCGCTTGCCGCTGGCCGGGCTTCTGTAGCAAGCCGATGAAGACGATGGCGTGGTTGGAGAGGTTTTCGCCGACGCCCGGAAGATCTGAGCGCACGGCAATGCCGAGGTCACGCAGCGCCGCCGCCGGGCCAAGTCCCGCGCGCATAAGAAATGCCGGCGAATGGATGCCGCCGAGCGCGATGATGATCTGGCGTCCGTAGAACGCTTTCTCCTCGCCGCCGATCCTGGCCGTGACACCGGTGGCACGACGCCCCTCGAACATAAGGCCGGTCACCAAGGCGTCGGTGCGGATCGTAAGATTGGCGCGGCGGCGGACATCGGCACCGAGATAGCAGATCGCCGCCGAGGCGCGTTTTTGCGGCCAATTGCTCATCGGCACCGCGCCATAGCCGTCGCGAAAATCGGCATTCATGTCGGCGATGAACGGCATCTGCCGCTCTTGTGCAAAAGCGTGCACTGCCTTCGCCAGCGGCGCCCAATCGTCGGTCGTGGTGCGGCGGATCGGCACCGGCCCATCCTTGCCGTGCAGCGCGCCGTCGAAATCGAAATCGTTCTCGAGCTTGCAGTAATAGGGCAGCACGTCGTCCCAACCCCAACCGGCCGCACCAAGCGCCTGCCATTCGGCATAATCGTCGGGCGTGCCGCGATAGGCGACCATGCCCATCACAGAACCGCCGCCACCCATGATGCGGCCTTGAGAAAATCCGACAAGCGGCGAGTTGTCCTTGCGCCGCCAGTGCACCTTCAGCTCGGGCCAAAAATAGGCGTCGTTGTAGTAGGACTGCGGATAGCTATCGAGCACATCGGCCGGCTCGGCGCCCGGCGGCGTGTCGCGGCCGGCTTCGAGCAACAGCACGTTCAAGCCCGAGCGCGCCGACAACCGGTTCGCCAGCACGCAACCCGCCGCGCCGGCGCCGACGATGATGATGTCGAAGGTCTCGGTCACTATTTCCCCTGGTCATTGCCGGACTTGATCCGGCAATCCATAGGGCACCGCAGATCGTTTGGCGATTCAGCATGGACCACCGGGTCAAGCCCGGTGGTGACGACCAAAGAAATCACACATCCACCTTCAACGCCGCAATAAACGCCTCCTGCGGAATATCGACCTTGCCGAACTGGCGCATGCGCTTCTTGCCTTCCTTCTGCTTGTCTAAGAGCTTGCGCTTGCGCGATACGTCGCCGCCGTAGCATTTCGCGGTAACGTCCTTGCGGAAGGCGCGCACGGTTTCGCGCGCGATGATCTTGCCGCCGATCGCGGCCTGGATCGGCACCTGGAACATATGCGGCGGGATCAGCTCTTTCAGTTTCTCCGCCATGGCGCGACCACGCTGCTCGGCACGGGTGCGATGCACCAGCATGGCCAGCGCGTCGACCGGCTCGGCGTTGACCAGCATCTGCAGCTTGACCAGGTCGGAGGGGCGGTAATCGGTAAGGTGATAGTCGAACGAGGCATAGCCGCGCGACACCGATTTGAGCCGGTCGTAGAAATCGAACACCACTTCGTTGAGCGGCAAATTGTATTTCACCAGCGCCCGATTGCCCACATAGGTGAGCTCCTTCTGCTCGCCGCGGCGGTCCTGGCACAGTTTTAGCACCGCGCCGAGATATTCGTCCGGCGTCAGGATCGTCGCCTCGATCCACGGCTCCTGCATTTCCTCGATGTGGTTAGGGTCGGGCATGTCGACCGGATTGTGGATTTCTAGCTCCTGGCCGGTGCGCAATTTGATCTTGTAGATTACCGACGGCGCCGTCGCGATCAGGTTGAGATTGAATTCGCGCTCGAGCCGCTCCTGGATGATTTCCAGATGCAATAGCCCGAGAAAGCCGCAGCGGAAGCCGAAGCCGAGCGCGGCCGAGGTTTCCATCTCATAGGAGAAGCTCGCGTCGTTGAGGCGAAGCTTGCCCATCGCCGCGCGCAAATTCTCGAAATCGGCGGCGTCGACCGGAAACAGGCCGCAGAACACCACCGGGATCGCCGGGCGGAAGCCGGGCAGCGGCGCAGCGACCGGCTTCTTCTCGTCGGTGATGGTGTCGCCGACCCTGGTGTCGGCCACTTCCTTGATCGAGGCGGTGAGAAAGCCGATCTCGCCGGGGCCGAGCTCGTTGAGCTCGACTCTCTTGGGCGTGAACACGCCGACCCGATCGACCTCATAGGCCGCGTCGGTGCCCATCATGCGGATGCGCTGGCCCTTCTTCAGCACGCCGTCGACGACGCGAAACAGAACGACCACGCCGAGATAGGAATCGTACCAGCTGTCGACGAGGAGCGCCTTCAGCGGCGCCGCGGCGTCGCCCTTGGGCGGCGGCAGCCGGTGCACGATGGCTTCAAGCACTTCCGCAATGTTCTCGCCGGTCTTGGCCGAGATCAGGATCGCGTTCGAGGCATCGAGCCCGATCACGTCCTCGATCTGCTGTTTTACTTTTTCAGGCTCGGCGGCCGGCAGGTCGACCTTGTTGAGCACCGGCACGATCTCGTGATTGTTGTCGAGCGCCTGGTAGACATTGGCCAGCGTCTGCGCCTCGACGCCCTGGCTGGCGTCGACCACCAGGAGCGAGCCCTCGCAGGCGGCGAGGCTGCGGTTGACCTCATAGGCGAAATCGACGTGGCCGGGCGTGTCGATCAGGTTAAGGATGTAATCCTTGCCGTCGCGGGCGCGGTAATTGAGCCGCACCGTCTGCGCCTTGATGGTGATGCCGCGTTCGCGCTCGATATCCATGGAATCGAGCACCTGCTCGACCATTTCGCGCGCTTCGAGCCCGCCGGTGAGCTGGATCAGCCGGTCGGCCAACGTCGACTTGCCGTGGTCGATATGGGCGATGATCGCGAAATTGCGGATGTTTTGGATGGGCGTCGAGGGCATGCGGCGCAGATAACACCCGCCTCGACTAGCGGCAAGGCGTGAAAGCGGTCATTCCGGGCGCCAACGATGTCGGGTTTACCCGACTCGTCACTTGAATATCCAAGTCGGCAATAGCCGACTTGGTTGGCGGCGAGCCCGGAATCCATATTCGCTGACCTGTGGTTATGGATTCCGGGTTCGCGGGCTATGCCCGCGCCCCGGAATGACGAGAATCAATACCGATAATGATCCGCCTTGAACGGTCCGTCTTGCGGCACGCCGATATAGGTCGACTGCTTGTCGGACAACTTCGTCAGCTTGACGCCGATTTTTTCGAGATGCAGCCGCGCGACTTTTTCATCCAAATGCTTGGGCAGCGTGTAGACCTTCTTCTCGTACTTGCCGGGATTGGTCCACAGCTCGATCTGCGCCAGGGTCTGGTTGGTGAACGACGACGACATGACGAAGCTCGGATGCCCCATGGCGTTGCCGAGATTGACCAGGCGGCCTTCGGACAACAGGATGATGCGCTTGCCGTCGGGGAATTCGATCTCGTCGACCTGCGGCTTGACGTTGTTCCATTTCAGGTTCTTCAGCGCGTGCACCTGAATCTCGCTGTCGAAATGGCCGATATTGCAGACGATGGCGCGGTCTTTCATCTTGCGCATGTGCTCGATGGTGATGACGTCGACGTTACCGGTCGCGGTGCAGAAGATGTCGGCGCGCGACGCCGCGTCCTCCATGGTCGTCACTTCGTAGCCTTCCATCGCCGCCTGCAGCGCGCAGATCGGATCGACCTCCGAGACCATGACGCGGCAGCCGGCCTGGCGCAGCGAGGCCGCCGAGCCTTTGCCGACGTCGCCGAAGCCTGCGACCATCGCCACCTTGCCGGCCATCATCACGTCGGTGCCGCGGCGGATGCCGTCGACCAGGGACTCGCGGCAGCCGTAGAGATTGTCGAACTTGGATTTGGTGACGCTGTCGTTGACGTTGATGGCGGGGAACAGCAGCCGGCCTTCCTTGGCCATCTGATAAAGCCGGTGCACGCCGGTGGTGGTCTCCTCGGTGACGCCCTTCACGTTCTTGGCGGTCTTGGTGTACCAGCCGGGCTGTTCCTTCAGCCGCTTCTTGATGGCGGCGAACAGCACTTCCTCTTCCTCGTTGCCCGGATGTTTGAGCACATCCGCATTGCTCTCGGCCTGCATGCCGAGATGCAACAGCAGCGTGGCGTCGCCGCCGTCGTCGAGGATCATGTTCGGGCCGCCGCCGTCGGACCATTCGAAGATGCGGTGAGTGTAGTCCCAATATTCGGTCAGGCTCTCGCCCTTGACCGCAAACACCGGCGTGCCGCCGGCGGCGATCGCGGCGGCAGCGTGATCCTGGGTCGAATAAATGTTGCAGGACGCCCAGCGCACGTCGGCGCCGAGCGCCGTCAACGTCTCGATCAGCACCGCGGTCTGGATGGTCATGTGCAGCGAGCCGGCGATGCGGGCGCCGCGCAGCACCTGCTTGGCCCCGAACTCCTCGCGCGTCGCCATCAGGCCCGGCATCTCGGTTTCGGCAATGGAGATTTCCTTGCGCCCCCACTCGGCGAGGCCGATGTCCTTGACGACGTAGTCGGCGGCAGGCGCGGTTTTGGGCTTGGTCGAGGTGCTCATGGCGATCCTTGGTTGGTCTTAGGCGTGGGGCGGCCTTGGGGCCGGCGGCGTGCGCAGGGCTATAGCAGGTCAAGCCGGCCCCGGCAATAAAGACATAAAGATACCTTTATGTCTCTTTTTTGAACGAAAACGGTGCGGCGGTATTCTGCAGCTATGGATCAAACCCCCTCACCGATCACATCGCTCGCAAAACTGGCGCAAGCTGAGGCCGATTGCAGGCGCTGCCCGCTGTATCGCGATGCGACCCAGGTGGTACCGGGCGAAGGGCCGAAGCAGGCCACATTTATGCTGGTCGGCGAACAGCCGGGCGACAAGGAAGATTTGGCCGGCAAGCCCTTCGTCGGCCCGGCCGGACGCGTTCTCGACCGGGCGCTGGCGGATGCCGGCATCGAACGGGAGGCAACATTCGTCACCAACGCGGTGAAGCATTTCAAGCATGAGATGCGCGGCAAACGCCGGCTGCATAAGCGGCCAAACAATGATGAGATCGAGCGCTGCAATATCTGGCTCGACGAGGAGCGCAGGCTGGTCGGGCCTGAGGTGATCATCGCGCTTGGTGTCACCGCGGCGCGCGCCCTGACTGGAAAAACGGTGACAATCGCAAAGCTGCGCGGCAAGCCGCTCGACCTAGCGGACGCCACCCGGCTTTTCATCACCGTGCATCCATCCGCGCTGTTGCGCATCGAGGATGACGACGACAAGCGCGCGGCGTATCAGCAATTCGTCGCCGATCTCAAGGCGGCGGCCAAGTCACTCCGATAAGAAATTCGCTTAGGTGCCCGGCCGCGACGCCGGCTTTGCGGCGCCGGATTGCGCGAGCGCGGTGGCGACCTGCTGCATGCGGTTGATGAGATCGATCGCCGCCGCGGGCGACAGCGCCAGGCGGCACGCCGGATAGCGGCGGCCGCTGATCGGCGCATTGGGCTTGATCTCGTCAAACCGCGTCACGGCGAATTCCATGCGTAAGGTCTGGCCGTCGTAGAGCAGGCCGGTCACGCTGTCGGCGAAAACCTCGTCGATTTCCGGACGGTCGATATAGCGGATGGTCGCGGTGCGCTGCTCGTTCGGAGCCGTTGCGGCCGGACTGGTTGCCGCTGTTGTTTTGTCGTCTGCCATTGGGCGGCTCCTTTGAACTGAATGAGGCGAAAATTGATCAGCCGAAAAGCCGATCGATCGATCAATCCTGCTCGCCGAAACGCGATTCGATGAGCGCCGCCAAAGCCGCGATGACTTCGGCGGCTTCCTTGCCGGTCGCCTCGACGGTGATGGTGGTGCCGGGCGATGCCGCGAGCATCATCAGGCCCATGATCGAAGTGCCGCCGACGATCTCGCCGCAACGCATGACGCGCACGTCGGCGTCGAATTTTTCGACCGTTTGCACAAAGCGGGCGGAGGCCCGCGCGTGCAGCCCTTTCTTGTTGCAGATGGTCAGCACGCGGACGACGGCGCCCTCGCGCAACGGCGGCTTATCGCCCGTGCATTGGTCGGCGCCGGGCGAAGCCTCGTTCATTTGCCGTTGAGCACCCGGCTGGCGATGGTGACGTATTTGCGCCCGGCTTCCTGGGCGGCGGCGACCGCTTCGGCCAGCGGGCACTCGTCGCGAACTTTTGCGAGCTTGACCAGCATCGGCAGATTGATGCCGGCGAGCACTTCAACCTTGGGCCGGCTCATCACCGAGATGGCGAGATTGGACGGGGTGCCGCCGAACATATCGGTCAGGATGGCGACGCCGTCGCCGCTGTCGACCCGTTTGACCGCTTCGATGATATCCTTGCGGCGCTCCTCGACGTCGTCGTCGGGACCGATAGTGACGGCTTCGATCTGGCCCTGCGGGCCGACCACGTGTTCCAATGCCGAGCGGAACTCAACAGCCAGCCGCCCGTGGGTCACAAGCACAACGCCGATCATGAAACTCCCCGCGGGCGCGTCCCGGTTGCACCGCACGAAAGGGTGCTCATCTTGACCATCCAAAGCCCCAGCGCAAGGGGCATTATCGCTGATTTTTGGCGATTGTTGCATTGCAGTAGCAAACGCCGAATCGGCCACGGAGTCGCGTAGCGAAGCAGCGGCCGAGTGTAGCGGCGTTAAGGTTACCAATCTCCAACCAAATGCTGTTCCGGGCGGCCTGAAATGCTCATGAAGCCCGCCCAAGGCCCAAAACGGCGCCTTCGAGCCCGGCTGACGTAAGGACCGCCAGGACCGCCGGCAAGGCCTCATCGCCGGCTGCGATAGCGAGTCGCGGTAAGTTTATCCCGGCGATAACGGCGTGTTGCCTTTCGGTTTCCGGCAATCGTTCGGCGTCCGCGGCGGCGAGATCGACTACCAGGCCGACCACGGCGCTTGGCTCGTGATCGATCTGCCGGATGCCGACGCCACGGATCTCGATCAGGCCGGCCAAAGGCTCGGCCGGGCGCACCAGCAACCGCCCGTTGGCCGGTTCGAGATGAACGCGGTCGTCGCCGACCAGCCTGGCAAAGCGCAAAGTCCCCGTGCGTGCCGCCTCGATGAGCGCCAGCGCCAGACGCGACTTGCCCGCGCCGGACGGCCCGCGGATCAAAACCGCGCGCGCGCCGACCAGCACCGCCGAAGCGTGCACCGTCGTTGCCCGTTGCGCCATCACATCGCCGGCAAGCGCACGACGAAGCGCGCGCCGAGCACTGTGGGCGTACCATCGGCGTCCGGCGGCCCGGTGCGGTTTTCCACCCAGATGGTGCCGCCATGGGCTTCGGCGATCTGCTTGGAGATGGACAGGCCGAGGCCGGAGTTCTGGCCAAAGCCCTGGTGCGGGCGATCGGTGTAAAAACGCTCGAAGATTTTATCCAGCACGTCGGGCCGCACGCCCGGGCCGTCGTCATCGACGGAAATCTCGACGTTGTTTTTCACCCGCCGGCAGGTGACGCGCACCGTGCCGTTCGGCGGCGAGAACGAGCGTGCGTTCTCGATCAGATTGTCGACGATCTGGCCGAGTCGCGAATCGTGCCCCGGCACCAAGAATGCCCGGCCGCCGCCGCCTTCGAACCGAAGCGTGACCGTGACGCCGTCGTCGCGCTTCACCTCGTTGGCGACCGCGACCAGCGTGCTCAACAGCTTGGCGAAATCGACCGGTGCCGCTTCCTGGCGCTGCAGCTCGGCGTCGAGGCGGCTGGCGTCGGAAATGTCGGAAATCAGCCGATCGAGCCGGCGGACGTCGTGCTGGATGATGGCGAGCAGCCGCGCCCGGCTTTCGTCGGTCTTGGCGAGCGGCAGCGTTTCCACCGCCGAGCGCAGCGAGGTCAGCGGATTTTTCAGTTCGTGCGACACGTCGGCGGCAAAGCTTTCGATCGCCTCGATCCGGCTATAGAGCGCATTGGTCATGTCGCGGAACGCGCCGGAGAGGTGTCCGATCTCGTCGTGGCGGCGCGTGAAATCCGGAATTTCGACGCGCGAACGGATGCGGCGGCGCACGCTTTCGGCGGCTTCCGCCAGCCGCCGCACCGGCTCGGCGATGGTTCCGGCGAGCAGGATCGACAGCAGCACCATGACGGCCGTGGCGATCAAAAACACCTTGAGAATGGCGAGCCGCTCGGCTTCCACCATGTCGTCGATATCGGCGCCTTGCGTCGACAGCATCAGCGCGCCGCGCACCGCGCGGAAGCGCTGTACCGGGACCGCGACCGAAACGATGACGTCGCCGCGGTCGTTGATGCGGACCATGCTGGAATCCTGGCCGCTCAAGGCCTGGTCGACTTCGGGATAGCCCTTGCCGTTTTCGGCGCCGAGCTCGCGGTAAAGCGGCAGGTCGCCGCGGCCGAGCCAGCGCCGGACCGCGAGGAAAGCGCGTTCGAATACACCCGGCTTTTCGGCGGTGGGCGGCGGTAGATCGAAGCGCAGCACGTCGCCGCGTCCGAACAGGTTGCGGCTGTCGACCAAGAGCACGCCGTCGCGATCGTAAATCCGCGCCCGCGTCTTGGTCGGCGAAATCAGTCGCCGCAAGAGCGGCGCCACGCGCTCGGGATTGATCGGAAAATCGATACCGTACAGCGCGTCCTCGGACGGGCCGTAGCTTTGCCCTGGCTGCAGATTGAGCAGCGTGTCCGGATTGATGGTGATCGATGAGTCGGTCTCGACCGTCGCCGAGGCGGCGATGGCGCCGGCGATGATTTGGCTCTGCACCAACAAACTTTGCACGCGCGCGTCGATCAGCCCGGCGCGGAATTGCGACAGATAGATGATACCGATCGACAGTGCGAGCAGGCCGAAGACATTGAGCGTGACGATACGGCGGGTGACGCTCGACGAGCTCTGCTCGGTGAAAAACTGGAGAGCACGCCGCAGCCAATCGCCGACCCGGCGCAGCCGGCGCCAGCGCACGCGCACGCGCGGCAGCGCTTCGCCGCGACCGTCGGCCTCAATGAGAGCCTCGGCTTCGTCCGGTGCATGGGCCTCATCGGCCCCCGCGGTTTTTGCTAGTCGATCAAGCACGTCGTCTGCCGGGGTTTCGATCAGCTCCGCCCTCCACTTACAGGGAGGGTACGGCGAGCCAAACGCCATTACTACCGCACGCCAGCCGCCCGGTCAGGGGCCATGATTCTCCAGTCTAAGGACCGGCAGTTCCTGGCCTGTCGCGCCAATGTCCGCGCGTTATTCCTTGAAACGATAACCTACGCCGTACAAGGTCTCGATCATATCGAATTCGTCGTCGCTGGCCTTGAACTTCTTGCGCAGCCGCTTGATGTGGCTGTCGATGGTCCGGTCGTCGACATAGACTTGGTCGTCATAGGCCGCATCCATCAGCGCGTTACGGCTTTTCACCACGCCAGGCCGGCTGGCCAGCGCCTGCAAGATGAGAAATTCGGTGACGGTGAGCGTCACCGGCTCGTTCTTCCAGGTGCAGGTGTGGCGCTCGGGATCCATGCGCAGGAGCCCGCGCTCCAGCACTTTGCTGTCGGCCTCCTTCGGAGCGGCGCCGTCTTTGGGCGAAGCGCGGCGCAGCACGGCCTTGACCCGCTCGACCAGAAGGCGCTGCGAAAACGGCTTCCGGATGAAGTCGTCGGCGCCCATTTTCAGGCCGAACAATTCGTCGATCTCTTCGTCCTTCGAGGTGAGGAAGATCACCGGCAGGTCGGATTTTTGACGGAGCCGCCGCAGCGTCTCCATGCCGTCCATGCGCGGCATCTTGATGTCGAGGATGGCGAGGTCGGGCAACGTGGTCTTGAAACCGTCCAGCGCCGAAGCGCCGTCGGTATAGGTCGTGATGCGATAGCCTTCCGCCTCGAGCGCGATTGAGACCGAGGTGAGGATATTGCGGTCGTCGTCCACCAGAGCGATTGTCGGCATGACGGCCTTCTAGCATGAGTCGGCCGCAGCATCACACCTGCCCGGCCCCACCTAACGTTCAAACCCCATGTGGGGGCGGAAGTGTGACTAGACAAGGCAAAATCGGGGCAATTGCCGTGAGATAGAGAGACATGGGAAAGGAACCGGAAAGGACAAACATGGCTGAGAACGGCGGCATTGGCCCGTTGGGAGCTCCATTGCCGGGCGCCATGCCAAACCGCCTTCCTGAAAACGCCCCGGCACCGGATTTCGACCCGAAAGCGGTGGCCAAGAGCCTGCTGCGGGCCACGCGGGCCGGCGCGCTTGCGACCATCGACCGCAATACCGGCCATCCCTTCGCGTCATTGGTTAACGTGGCGACCGATATCGACGGCTCGCCGCTGATCCTGGTCTCCCGGCTTTCCACCCACACCGCCAATCTTGAAGTCGACGGCCGCGCCTCGCTCTTGCTGGCGTCGGCCGGCAAAGGCGACCCGCTGGCCCATCCGCGCCTGACGCTGCTCGGCAGTTTTGAGCAAATCGCCCGCGATGATCCGGAATTGCCGCGCCTGCGGCGCCGCTTCCTCGCCCGCCATCCGAAATCGGAGCTTTATGCCAGCTTCGGCGATTTCTCGTTCTGGCGCCTGAAGACTGTCTCAGCCCACCTTAACGGCGGCTTCGCCCGCGCCGCCGATCTCAAAGCCGCCGATGTGATGACCGATATTGCCGATGCCGGAAACCTGATCGACACCGAAGAGGGTGCGGTCGCGCATATGAACGACGACCACGCCGAAGCGGTGCGCCTCTACGCCACCAAGCTACTCGGCGCCGAAGACGGGCGATGGCGGCTCACCGGGCTCGACCCCGACGGCCTCGACTTGGCGCGCGGCGACGCCACCTTGCGCCTGCCATTTCCGCAGCGTGTCACAAACGCCGAGCAGTTGCGCAGGATGGTGGTGGAATTGGCCGCCAAGGCGCGAGCCGGCTAGGCATTCTCTGCCAAAAAGCGCCGGTAATGGAACGTAACCACGCCACCCGGAAACACGCTGGCTCCGCTGCGTTGCAACACGGGAATGCGTGCAATCCTATCCGGTTAGCCTTGAGGTCGCCTCGGTCTTGGCAGAAGCTGTGAGGCTCGATATAGGGTCGCACGCTTGCCGGCGGGCGGGTTAACATTCGGCATCGTAAATCGGCGGCCAAGACGTTGGCGACGAAGGCTCGGCGCAATTGGCGGAAGTATCGATACGATCGGGCCAAGAGATCGAGCCAAGAGGCGGAGGCTTAGGTGAAGGAAACGGGTTCGAGGAACGGCGCTCACGGCGCCGACAAATTCGGCTTCAAAGATCTCGCCGGCGTCCATTGGAATTTGCCCGACACCGTCCTGGTCGAGCACGCCATCGCCAACCGCGAAGGCTCACTGGTGCAAGGCGGCGCGTTCTGCGCCGAAACCGGCCATCACACCGGCCGCTCGCCGAAAGACAAACATACCGTGGTCGACGCGACGACCGAGAACACCGTGTGGTGGGACGGCAATCGCAAGCAGAGCAAAGAACAGTTCGACAATCTGCTTCACGATTTCATCGCCCATGCCAAGGGCAGAACCCTGTTCGCGCAGGACCTCTATGGCGGCGCCGATCCGCAATACCGCATCAAGGCGCGGGTCTTTACCGAGCTCGCCTGGCATTCGCTGTTCATCCGTCAGCTGCTGATCCGTCCCGAAGCGGCGGAGCTTGCGAGCTACGTTCCCGACATGACGATCGTCGACATGCCGTCGTTTCGGCCGGACGCCAAGCGGCACGGCGGCCGCGAAAACTCCGACACCATGGTGGCGATCGACTTCACCCGCAAGATCGTCCTGATCTGCGGCTCGTCCTATGCCGGCGAGATAAAGAAGGCGGTGTTCACGACATTGAATTTCTACCTGCCGGCGCAGGGCGTGATGCCGATGCATTGCTCGGCCAATGTCGGCAAGCACGATGACGTCGCGCTGTTCTTCGGCTTGTCGGGCACCGGCAAGACCACGCTGTCGGCCGATCCGAACCGCACCTTGATCGGCGACGACGAGCACGGCTGGAGCGAGAACGGCGTGTTCAATTTCGAGGGCGGCTGCTACGCCAAGTGCATCAGGCTGTCGAAGGAAGCCGAGCCGGAAATCTACGCCGCGACCAACCGCTTCGGCGCGGTGCTGGAGAACGTCGTCTTCGATCCCGCAACCCGCGTCTGCGATTTCGACAGCGACAAGCTCACGGAAAATACCCGCTCGGCCTATCCGATCGAGTTCATGCCGCTGGCGTCGAAAACCGGCCACGCCGGCCAGCCGAAGAACATCGTCTTCCTCACCGCCGACGCCTTCGGCGTCATGCCGCCGATCGCGAAACTCACGCCGGCGCAGGCGATGTACCACTTCCTGTCCGGCTACACCGCCAAGGTCGCCGGCACCGAAAAAGGCCTGGTCGGCGTCGAGCCGGAATTCTCCACCTGCTTCGCCGCGCCGTTCCTGCCGCGGCCGCCGGCCGAATACGGCAATTTGCTGCGCGACCTGATCAAGAAACACAATGTCGATTGCTGGCTGGTCAATTCCGGCTGGACCGGCGGCATCTACGGCACCGGCCGCCGCATGCCGATCAAGGCGACGCGCGCCCTGGTCACCGGCGCGCTCGACGGCTCGCTCAAGAACGCGAGCTACCGCACCGATCCGTACTTTGGTTTCGCCGTGCCGACCTCGGTGCCCGGCGTCGAGCCGCACCTGCTCTATCCGATGAAGACCTGGAAGGACAAAGCCGCGTTCGACGAGACCGCGCGGAAACTCGTGCGCATGTTCCAGGACAATTTCGTCAAATACGAAAAGCACGTCGACGCCGACGTCCGCGCCGCCGCGCCGGAAGTGCGGCTCGCGGCGGAGTGACGTTGCTTCCCAGTCGGGCGGTCTTTACAAACGGCGGTCGCGAGACCGCCGTTTTTCATTTCAGGTGAGGCAGCGATGCAAAAAATCCAGCTCGGCCGCAACGGTCCATGGTCTCCGCCTACGGCCTCGGCTGCATGGGCATGTCAGGCGGCTATGGGCCGGCCGACGAGAAGGAGTGCATCGCCACCATCCACGCCGCGCTCGAGGCCGGTATCACCATGCTCGATACCGGCGATTTTTACGGCATGGGCCAGAACGAAATGCTCATCCGCGAAGCGCTCAAGGGCGGCAAGCGCGAGCGTGCCTTCATCGCGGTGAAATACGGTTCGATGCGCGGGCCGGATCTAAGAATCCTCGGCGACGACGGCCGGCCGAGCGCGACCAAGAATTTTCTCGCCTATTCGCTGCGCCGGCTCGGCACCGATTATGTCGATCTCTATCAACCCTCGCGCGTCGATCCCGACGTGCCCTTCGAGGATACGATCGGCGCCATCGCCGACATGGTCAAGGCCGGCTATGTGCGCCACATCGGCGTGTCGGAAACCTCCGCCAAGAGCGTGCGGCGCGCTCACGCCGTGCATCCGATCGCCGCGCTGCAGATCGAATATTCGCTGTTTTCCCGCGGCATCGAGCGTGACATTCTGCCGACCTTGCGCGAGCTCGGCATCGCGCTGGTTGCCTATGGCGTGCTGTCGGGCGGCCTGATCAGCGACCGCGCCGAGGCGGCGCGGACCGCGGCGAGCGAGATCCGCACCCGCAAGCCGCGCTTTTTCAAAGAGAACTTCGACAAGAACATCGCGCTGGTCGAGGCGCTCGGCAACATCGCGCGCGAGAAGAATGCCACCACGGCGCAGCTTGCCTTTGCCTGGGTGAAATCGCGCGGCGACGATGTCGTGCCGCTGATCGGCGCCCGCCGCCGCGACCAGATTAAAGAAGCGCTCGGCGCGCTCGACGTGACACTATCGCCGGACGATCTCGCGCGTATCGAGCGGGCGGTGCCGGCCTGCGCCGTCGCCGGCACGCGTTACCTGCCGGCCATCCTCGCGCATATGGACAGCGAGCACGCCGGCTAAAATCTTCTTTACATCGGGTTGATGCCGAGCTCTTTGGCGAAGGCGGCGACCTTGGCGCGCTGCTCGTCGACCGATTTGCCGAACTCTTCCGGCCCGCCGATATTGGTGAGCTGTCCGGTGGTGGTCAGGCGATCCTCGATGGTCGGATCGACCACCGCGCGGATATCGGCGGTGATGTGCTGGCGCAGCTCGAGCGGCATTCCCGTCGGCCCAAACAATCCAACTAGGCCGTCGATGGTCAGCGCTGGATAGCCCGCTTCCGCGACCGTGGGCAGGTTCGGCTCGGTCGGCGCGCGCACCGAATTGGTCACGGCCAACAGCTTGATCTTGCCGGACTGAAGCTGCGGCCGCACGATCGCCAGCGCCGACTCGTAGACCTGCACGCGGCCTTCGGCGAGATCGTTGGCGGCATCGACGGGATTGCGGTACGGCACTTTGTTGATGTTCAAGCCCTCCTGCTTGAGCCAACCGGCAAAGATGAAATCCAGCGCGCCAGTAACGCCCGCCCAATTCAGCTTGCCCGGCTCGGCGCGCGCCGTCGCCGCGAGCTCTTTCAGCGAACCGACGTTCAAGCTCGACGGGACCGAAATGGTGATGATGGTGTTGGACACCCGTGTGATCGGCACCAAATCGCTCGGCTGATAGGGCAGGTTGTCGTGCAGGAACGGGTGCGCCGTGAACGAGGATGACGGCGCGAACAGCAGCACGTGATCGTCGTGCCCCGTGACGAAGGCATTGATGGCGACGAGGCCATCGCCGCCGGGGCGGTTTTCGACCACGACCGGCTGGCCCCAGCGCTGGCTGAGACGGTCTGCCAACAGCCGCGCCCCGATGTCGGAGCCGCTGCCGGCGCCAAGCGTGAGGATGAAGCGAACCGGCCGGGTCGGCCATTTCGTCTCGGCCGCGGCCATGAAGGTGCCCGCCGCGACGGCGATCAGCGCCACGGCTAGCGCAAACAGATGACGCAGGCGCATTGGACTCCCCCCGTTCACATTCGTGGCGTTGCGAATGTTCGCAGGATACCGAAAAGCCGCGGCCCAGTTTAGCTCGGCCGCGAATGTCATATTGCCGCGTAGCGACGCTAGGCCTCCGCCTGCATCTCGCGCCCGGCGCGGCGCGCCCAATTCTCCCAGGCGCGGTTGAGGGTGTAGGGTGTGACCCGGCCGATGATCTTGTCGACCTCGCCGGGGGTGAGGAATTTGATCTCGCCCATCTCGCCCAAAGACATGGCCATCGCCTGCATCTGCAGCTTGGCGCCGAGCTCGAGATAGACCGAGACAAACACGGCGTGGCGCACCGAGCGGCCGACCACGGTGGCGCCGTGACCGCGCATCAGCGCCGTCGGCTTGGCGTCGATGAGCTTGGCGAGGTCGCGGCCCATGGCCATGTCGCTGACAAGGAGCGCGGTGTCGCCGAACTTGTCGTGGGAATCCCAGACCGGCACTTCGTGGCCGATCGAGGCGCACATGTGTAAGAGCGGCTTGAGTTTCTTCGCGGTGACGCCGAACGGGATTGTGCTCGGCGAATGATTATGGACGACGGCGTGCACGTCCGGCCGCGCCTCGTAGATCGCGCCGTGGATGAAGCGCTCCAGATAAGGCGCGCGGCCGCGCTCGTCGATTGCGGTGCCGTCGAAAGTATATTCGACGATGTCGTCGCGCTCGATGCGCTCGGGCGCGCGCGCCCGCGACAACAGATAATGTTGCGGATTGTCGGGGTGGCGAGCGCTGACATGGCCGAATGAATCGACGATGCCCTCGTTGGCCAGGATGCGATTGGCCGTCACCACTTCTTCGAGAATGAAATCGAGCTTGCTCATTGCGCGCCTCTCCCTTGTCGGGCGCGATCCTATGGGTGAGCGCCTGGTTTGTGAACCGCCGTTCGGCAATACCGTTATGCACTAGACCGCTATGCGCTGGGGCGGCAGTGCGTCGCGGGACGACGCCGCCGATCTGCGCTATGCCATGACATTGCTATGCGATGAGCCGGGCCATGCGCCGGGTTTTGGGAGCTTCCGCCATGTTGAGACGTCCTGTCGTGATCGCCGCTTTTGGTTGCGTGCTCGGTTGCGTGCTTGCGGCCGCCGCCGGCGCGCAGGACAGCAAATTCCCCGACCATCCGGTCCGGGTTATCGTCTCGGTGCCGGCGGGCGGCGGGGTCGACACTGTCACCCGGATCGTCGCCGCCAAGATGAGCGCCGTATTGGGTCAGCCGATGCCGGTCGAGAACAAGAGCGGCGCCGCCGGCGGCATCGCAGCCGATGCGGTGTTCCACGCCGATGCCGACGGGTACACCTTGCTGGCTTCGCAACCAGCGCCGATCACGACCAATCCCTTCCTCTACAAATCGCTCAATTACGATCCGATGCAGCTCACGCCCGTCGTGATCATGTCGCATGTCCCGAACGTGCTTCTGGTGCGGCCCGACTTCCCGGCCAACACCGTGCAAGAGCTGATCGCCTACGCCAAGGCCAATCCGGGCAAGCTCAATTATGGCTCGCAGGGCATCGGCACCACTTCGCATCTGACCACGGAACTGTTCGAGACAATCACGCATACCCAACTCGTTCACGTGCCGTACAAGGGCACCGCGCCGGCGCTCAACGATCTGATCGCGAGCCACGTCGATCTGATGTTCAACGAGCTCGCCAGCTCGATCGAGCTCAACAAGGCCGGTAAGGTGAAAATCCTCGCCGTCGCGACCAAGCAGCGGGTCGCGGCGATCCCCGACGTGCCGACACTGGAAGAGGCCGGCGTGTCGGGGTGCGAATCCGACACCTGGAACGCCCTGACCGCGCCGCCGAAGACACCGGCCGGCGCCGTCGCCAAGCTCAACGACGCGGCCAATCAGGTGATGAAGGATCCGGAGTTGCTCGACCGTTACAAACAACTCAGCCTGTCGCCCGGCGGCGGCACGGTCGCGCAGATGAGCGATTTTCTCAAAGCAGAGACGCTGCGCTGGGGCGCAGTCATCAAAGCTGCCGGTATTCAGCCGGAATAATCGGCGATCGCGGCCGTGGCGTCTGCGCTATATACTGATATGACGATTACATAACTTTCGCTCACGCGCTCTTGCGGCCTCATGAGCGGCGTCGTATCGATACGCTACCGCTCGCACCGGGGCGTCGTGCCGATACGATCATGCGTAAAACCTTATTCGGATTGTTCAACGATCAGGATTCCGCGCTTGGCGGCAAGCTCGTCGGCATTTATGGCCTGCTGATCGCCGCCAATGTTCTCGCGTGGGTTTGGGCGCTGATCGCGTTTCGCGATTATCCGGTGCTGGTTGGCACCGCCTTCCTGGCCTATGCGTTCGGTCTGCGCCACGCCGTCGATGCCGACCATATCGCGGCGATCGACAACGTGACGCGCAAGCTGATGCAGGAAGGCAAGCGGCCGATCGGCGTCGGCTTCTTCTTCTCGCTCGGCCATTCGACCGTCGTCGTCCTCACCTCCGCCGTTATCGCGCTGACCACCAGCGCGCTCGAAGGCCGCTTCGACGGGCTCAAGCTCGTCGGCGGCACCATCGGCACGCTGGTCTCGGCGATTTTTCTGTTTCTCGTTGCCGCCGCCAATTTCATCATCCTGTTGTCGGTCTATCGCACTTTCCAAGAAGTGCGCCGCGGCGGCGCCTTCGTCGAGGAAGACCTCAATCATCTGTTGGCGCAGCGCGGCGTCCTCGGCCGCCTGTTTCGGCCGATGTTCCGGCTGATCTCGCGCAGCTGGCACATGTATCCGCTGGGCTTTTTGTTCGGGCTGGGCTTCGATACCGCGACCGAGATCGGCGTGCTCGGCATTGCCGCGGCGCAAGCCTCGAAAGGCTTGCCGATCTGGTCGATCATGGTTTTTCCGGCGCTGTTCACCGCGGGCATGTCACTCGTCGACACCACCGACGGCGTGCTGATGCTCGGCGCCTATGGCTGGGCCTTCACCAAGCCGATCCGCAAGCTCTACTACAACCTGACGATCACGTTTGTTTCTGTGCTGGTAGCCGTGCTGATCGGCGGCATCGAAGCGCTCGGCCTGTTGGCCGATCGATTGAATCTCGACGGGGCGTTCTGGCTCTATATCGGCAGGCTGAATGAGAACTTCGGCAGCCTCGGCTATCTCATCATCGCGATCTTCGTCGTGAGCTGGCTCGTCTCGATCGCCGTCTACCGGCTGGCGCGGTTCGACCGCATCGAAAGCCGCGTCAACGCCAGCGCCTGAGGCGTGTAGTCCGGCATGCGCAGCGGCAAAGCGCCGCTTGTGGCCGCGTCGCCGAAACCTAGATAAAGTCCCCCGCCCACAACGCATGAGCGGCCCGATGGCGAACGATCAGGATCAGCCGGAACTGCCTCGGGTAGAGCCCGAGATCATTCCACCAGACCGCCAAGAACGCGGACCAGGACGCGGCGCCGACTGGCGGCGCGCGGCTTGGCGCCCCTATGGACCGAACGAAACGGCCGGCATGCATCGCGTCTATGTCGGGCGGATCGGGCCGTTCGGCTTCGCCATGCTGACCTTGGCGTTCGCCATTCTTGCCGCGGCAATTTTGTTGGTGTTCGCCGGCGCTATACTGCTTTGGCTTCCGGTGGTCGCCTTGCTGATCGTCGTCGGCGCCATTGTCCGCTTTTTGCGCTGACCGGTCGGCCGCGCGGCGAGCCGTTATTTTGACGGCCGCGCACGCCGAATACACGCGACGTTAACCTTAAGCCTTTATGAATTGATTAACCATATCGCGTTGCGTGGTTGTGCCACAGTGGCGTGACCTTGCTGGCGCATGTGGCGGGTCACCATGTACGCGGCCGGCCGGCCGCGGTGTCGAGATTGGCGTCGAGATTAGCGTGAATGTTTGAAGCGTCGAGTCATATGCCGTCGACGGTGGTCTCAAGGCGCGATCTGAGCCTGGGCTTCGCATCGCTTCCCCCGATCGACGTCCAGAAAATCTGGTCCGTCCTGTGGCGGGGCAAAATCACGATCCTGCTGTCAACGCTGGTTGCAGTCGCCCTGGCCGCGGCCTTCGTGCTGCTGGTGCCGCACAAATACACCGCGACGACGCAGATCCTCATCGATCCGATGGATTTGCGCGGCGCCCAGAACGACATCTCTCCGGCCATTCCGCAAAGCGATGCCGCCGTGCTCCAGGTTGAGAGTCAGGCCCGCGTCATCGCTTCCGACAATGTGCTGAGCCGCGTCGTCGCTTCGGAAGGCCTCGACCACGACCCGGAATTCATGCGCGGCGCGTTGGCGGAAAAATACGGTCCCCTCGCCGCGCTGAACGAGCTCGAAAAACGCGTCCAGGTGAAGCGCCCCGAGCGCACCTATGTGGTCGAGGTCAGCGTCACCAGCGAAGACCCGGCAAAAGCCGCGCGCATCGCCAATGCCATCGCGCAAACCTATCTCACCGAGCAGACCGAGGTGCGGTCCAGCGCCGCCCGCCAGATTTCTCAATCGCTGACGGCGCGGCTCAACGAGCTCAAGGACCGTGTGCGCGACGCCGAGCAGAAGGTCGAGGCCTACAAGGCAAGCCACAATATCGTCGGCGCCAACGGCGAGCTGGTCAACGAGCAGCAGCTGACCAACTTGAACTCCCAGCTCAGCACCGCGCGCGCGCGCACGTCGGAGGCGAAGGCGCGCCTCGACCAGGTTGAAAGCGTACTGCAATCGAAAACTCCGATCGGCGCTTTCCCGGAGGCGGTGCAGTCGCAGACCATCACTATGTTGCGCAGCCAATATGCCGAGATCATGCGCCGCGACGCTGAGCAGAAGTCCTCGCTCGGCGAACGTCACCCCGCGGTCATCGAGATCGAGGCGCAAGGGGCGCGGCTGCAGAAGCTGATCGAAGACGAGGTCAGCCGCATCGCGCAGTCCGACCGCGCCGAATACGAGCGCGCCAAAGCCGACGAGGACATGCTGTCGCGCCAGGTCGATGCGCTCAAGAACACCGCGGTCAGCACCAATGAATCGCTGGTCGGCTTGCGCGAGCTTGAGCGCGACGTGCAGGCGAACCGCACGGTCTATGAATCGTTTCTGGTCCGCTCCCGCGAAACCGGCGAGCAGGAGCAGGTCGATACCAAGAACATTCGCATCATCTCCAAGGCCGACCCGCCGATGTACCGCAGCTCGCCGCCGCCGAGCCTCGTTCTCGGCTTGGCCGCGGCGTTGCTCGGCTTCGCTTCGGGCGTCGGCATCGTCATCATGCAAGGGGCGGCCGAAGACGCGGCGCCCCGGCCGGCCAAACCGCGAGCAAAGGCACAAGCAAACACACCGGCCAGTTTCGGCAGACTGGGCGCGTTCGCCAAGAAATTATGGGAGGCGCCGGAACCGCCGCGCACCATTATGGTGCTGGCGACATTGCCCAATGTCGATATCGCGTTCGGCCTGGAAGCGGTGGAAGACCCGCATTCGCGCTTCGCCCGCGAAATCCAGAAAGTGTACGAGGCCGTGCGCGCCAGCCACAAAAAGCGCGGTAATCCGAGCGTTCTGGTTGTCGCCGCCGACGATGAGGACGACACCGCATCGGTGGCGCTGATGCTCGCCGCGGCGGCCGCGGCAACCCAGCGCGTGCTGCTGATCGATACCGACCTCAAGCGCCGCACGCTGTCGGCGATCGACGCCGACGACGGCGACGCCGGCCTGGTCGACGTCGCCGTCGGCCGCCGCGAGCTCTCCGAGGTGATCGTTCGCGACCGCGACACCAACGTCAATCTGCTGCCGTTCGTGTCGCCGAACAGCCGCCGCGATCGCCGCATCAGCGACGCCGACATCAAAGAGGCCTTCGACAAGACCAAACGCTTCGACATGGTGATCGTCGCCGCGGTCGACGTGGCCCGCGATCCGAGCGCCCGGTTCTTTGCCGGGCTCGTCGATCATATCGTGCTGGTCGCCAGAGCCGACGAGCGCGACGACGACGCCGTCGAACTGTTCGTCGCGCGGCTGGGCGCCGATGCGCAAAAAGTCCTGGGCGCGGTGCTGACCGGCGTCGAAGCAGCCTGAAGGCCGGCGCGGCCGCGCCAGCGAGGAAAGTCGTCGTGGCGAATATCGGCTATCTTCCGCGGCAGGATTTTGCGGTCCAAAGGACCAGTCCCGCCGATATTCTGATCCGCAGCGTGCTGATCGCGGCGGTGTTTCTGTCGCTGTGGATTTCGTTCCATCCTTTTCCAGCTCTGGATGAGCCGATCGAAGTCACCGAGGCCGGCAACCTTGCCAATCAACTCGGCTATTCGACCTTGTTCGTCCTGCTTCTCGCATGGAACCTTCTTCACCAGCCGCAGCGGCTGCTGCTTCTGGTACGGCCGGTTCTTATCGCGACATTGCTTTGGTTCGCTCTGACCGTCGTCACGTCGTGGGATCCTGCACTGTCCGCTCGCCGTTTGGCCTTTGCCCTGGTGACCATCGGCATCGCCGGCATGGTGCTGTTGGTGCCGAAGAATCCGCGGCATTTCGCCGATGTGATGGCCGTGGTGGTGCTGATCGTGCTCGCCGCCTGTTATCTCGGCGTCGCCTTGGCGCCGCAGCTGACGATCCACCAGGCTTCGGATGTGATCGAGCCCGAGCTTGCCGGCGATTGGCGCGGCGTGTTCGGCCACAAGAACGAGGCCAGCGTGGTGATGGTGTTATTCGTTTTCATCGGCATGTTCATCGCCCGCGTGCGCAGTCTCGGCCTCGGCGCCGTCATCGTCATGCTGGCGCTGCCGTTTCTT
This sequence comes from Xanthobacteraceae bacterium, assembly GCA_050010715.1. Taxonomy (GTDB): domain Bacteria; phylum Pseudomonadota; class Alphaproteobacteria; order Rhizobiales; family Xanthobacteraceae; genus BOG-931. Next base: position 70,632 of record JBEKKM010000005.1, read on the forward strand.
TTTTTCACCAATTCGAAAACCGCGATGGCGGCGCTGCCGCTGGCGCTGATCGTTTCCGTCATCATGGCGCGCGCGGCGAAACCGGCCAACGGTGTCGGCGTCGCGCTAGGGCTGCTACTCGCCCTGAATCTTCTCTCGATCGGATCGATCTATATCGCGCCGATCCACGCCCTGGTCGAAGCGATCATGCCGGACGCAACCTTTACCGGCCGCACCGACATCTGGAAATTCGCCATTGATCACATAGCGCAACGCCCGATCACCGGCTATGGCTTTGCCACGTTCTGGGGCACCGAACAGGTCGTTTACGGCATGACCGGCGCGACCTGGGCCAATACCGCAAGCCATGCCCACAACGGCTTCGTCGACCTGGCGCTGACCATCGGCATTCCCGGCTCGGCACTGATGACGTTGTGGCTCGTGGTGCTGCCGCTGTTCGACTATTACCGGGCGCCGGACGAGCCGGAGAGCGCAGCACTGAAAATGCTGTTCTTGCGCATCTGCCTCTTCGCGGCTTTCGAATCCTGCTTCGAAACCCTGTTTACCCAAGTGGGCGCGCTATGGCTGATCCTCATCGCAGCCGCCTTTGGGCTGCGCCTCGTGGCGGTCGCGCCCGTATCGCGCTAAAGCTGCATCAGACGCTGCCGAAGCCTTAAGCCTAATTTCCAATTAACCTTTATTTTCCATAGCTTAGCGCATAACTAAAGGGCCCGTGGAGGGTAGCGCCATGCCGGCACAAACCGGCTTTCTTTGCTTTGACGCCACGACCGAACCGAAGTGGGACGTGCCGGTCGCCACGATAGGCGGGCTGCCCATTGCTGTGATCGACCGTGCGCGGTCAGCCGCCATGATGGTCGATACGGCGCTCTCCCGGCGCGACACCGCGCAGCCCCCGCTGGTCTTCACCTCCGCCAACGGCCAGGTGCTCTCGATGTGCGCCCGCGACGCGCGGATCCGCGATCTCTTCCTCGACGCCGATCTCATCCACGCCGACGGCATGCCGCTGGTCTTTGTCTCGCGCCTTTTCAGCAAGACGCCGCTGCCGGAGCGCGTCGCCACCACCGACCTGTTTCACGACACCGCGCTTGTCGCGCAAGAGCGCGGCGCCAGCATTTATCTGCTCGGCGCGACCAAGGCCGTCGTCGATCAGGCGGTGCGCCGCACCCGGGAGCTTTATCCCGCGCTCAAGATCGCCGGATACAACAGTGGCTATTTGCGCCGCGACGGCGACGAGGCGCGGATCATCGCCGATATCAATCAAGCCAAGCCGGACATTCTGTGGCTCGGGCTCGGCGCGCCGGCCGAACAATCGTTCGCCGCGCGCAATCGCGACCGGCTGCGCGGCGTCGGGCTGATCAAGACTTCCGGCGGTCTGTTCGATTTCGTCTCCGGCAAGAATTCGCGGGCGCCGGCCTGGATGCAACGGCTCGGGCTGGAATGGGCCTATCGCATCTATCTCGAGCCGCGGCGTCTCGCCGGCCGCTATCTCATGACCAATCCGCACGCGATTTTTCTGTTGCTGACGCGCACCGGACGAAACGGCAGCACTCCGATGACGATGACACGGAGCGTCTCCGCGCCATGACCGAGTCGCCGGCGCCTCATGTCTGTCTATGCGTGCCGACGTTCCGCCGCCCCGAGGGCTTGCGCAAGCTGCTCCCCCATGTCGAACGGCTGAATTACGCCGGCCCGATCGATGTCATCGTCGTCGACAACGATGCCGAACGCCGCGACGGCGCGGCGGTCGTCGGGGAGTTCGCGCGCACGTTCCGTCTGCCGCTGACCTGCATCGTCGAGCCGCGCCGCGGCCAGACCTACGCCTATAACCGCGCCTTCGCGCAGGCCTGCCGCGCGACGCCGGCGCCCGATTACGTGGCCGTGCTCGACGATGACGAATATCCCGATCCGAACTGGCTCGCGGAAATGATCCGGGTCGCGCGGCAATACGGCGCCGATATCGTCGGCGGGCCGGTTTTTCCGGTGTTTGACAATCCCGACCATTGGCTGGCCAAGAGCGGCTTCTATGCGCCGAGCCGCAATGCCACCGGTCCGGTGTCGATGATCTACGGCGCCGGCAACATGCTGATCCGGCGCGGCGTGCTGGAACAGTATCTCGACGAGCCCTTCGCGCACGTATACGCATTCACCGGCGGCAGCGACTATGATTTCTTCTGGCGCTGCCGCAACGACGGCCGCAGCTTTGCCTGGGCCGACGATGCCCAGGTGTTCGAGACCACGCCGCCGTCGCGCACCACCGTCGGCTATGTGCTGCGCCGCAAGTTCCGCAACGGCACCGAGGCGACCCGCCTGGAGCGCAAGTTCCTGGGGACCGTCGCCGGCACGCTGCGCCGCTGGTGCATCGGCCTTGGCCTCATCGGCCTCGGCATTGCCTCGCTGCCGCTCGCCGCGCTGCGCGGCCGCCGCGCCATCATGGCTAGCCTGATCCGCGCGGCGCGCGGCGCCGGCCGCCTCGCCGCGGAATTCGACCTGCATTACGAGCAGTACCGCTAGCCGCGAAAACGCCGGGCGCTTCGCGCGGCGGCGTTGCCGCCGTTGACGGCACGCGGCACAGCGTTAACGCGGGCGCGCAATTAGGATTAACGATTTACGACGATCGGTGAACGATCGCTGAATCGCAAACACGCGATGGACGGATAAGCGTACAGGCACTTATATCTTTCAGGGGCTCCTGAAATGGCAATGTCGCAGGCATGAACCGGACACAACAACAATCCAGCTTGCCTATTTCCGAAGACTTCACCGCGCCGATCACGCTGCCGCGCATGCCCGGCTTCGCCGAGGCGCCATATCAAATGTTGGCCGGAAAGCTCACGCGGCTCCTGGCGCGCAACGTGGCGACAAAAAAGCTGACGATGCGCAACCCGCGGCCCCTGGTCTCGTTCACGTTCGACGACGCGGCGGCGACGGCGTGCACCACGGGCGCCGCGCTGCTCGAGCAATTTCACGCCCGCGGCACCTTCTATGTCTCCGGCGAGAAATGCGGCAAGCCCAGTCCCACCGGACGGCTTGCGACCATCGAGCAGTTGAAAGCGCTGCATGCCAACGGGCACGAGATCGCGTGTCACACCTTTTCGCACATGCCGGTCGTCGGCATCAGCCGACAAGCTCTGGCGAGCGACCTCGACCGCAATCGCTTCTTCCTGCAAAGCATTCTCGGCCAAATTCCGATCGGCAACTTCGCCTATCCGTATGGCGACATATCGTTCGCCACCAAGCGCTATCTCGGCGGGCGCTATGATTCCTGCCGCGCGACGACGCCCGGCGTGAACGCCGATATCGCCGATCTTGGCGTGTTGAAATCCAACGCGCTGGAACAGGCGTCGATGAGCCGCCAAGGCGTTACGCATCTCATTACCGAGACGGTGCGGCGTAACGGTTGGCTGCTATTCGCCAGCCACGACGTCAACGACACGCCGAGCCAGTACGGTGTGCGGCCCGAGCTCCTCACCTTCGCATTGCGCGGCGCGCTGGCCGCCGGATGCCGGCTTGTCAACGTCGCGCAAGCGCTTCGCATCCTGCGCGGCGAAGAGCCGAATGGGGAGGCGGCGTGACATGAACACGGTCGCCCTGATAACGCCGACCTATTCGCACGATCTGGAGCGCTGCTCGCTGTTGTGCGAGAGCATCGATCGCCACGTCAGCGGTTTTGCCAATCACTATCTCATCGTTCCGGACGATGAGCTGGCGCTGTTCGCCAAGTTCGATAACAGCCGGCGCCAGGTGCTGACACTGTCGCAACTGCTGCCGTCCTGGCTCAAGCCGCTGCCGCGCTTCATCCGCCGTCACAACCGGCAATATTGGTGGGCGATGCGCGGCAAGCCGGTCAACGGCTGGCACATGCAGCAATTCGCCAAGATCGCGACCGCCCATATGGTGCCGGAGACCGTGAGCTGCATGCTCGATTCCGACGTGGTGTTCTTCCGGCCGTTCGACCTGGCGGAGATGGCGCTGCCCAGCCTGATGCCGCTCTATATCAGGCAGCGCGAAGTGACCGCGGCAATGGCCAATCATTGCGACTGGGTGCGATCGAGCCATCGGCTGCTCGGTCTGCAACGGCCTACGTTCCCGGCCGACGATTTCATCGGCCACATCATCTTCTGGAATCAGCAAGCCGTGCGGGCGATGACCGCGCGCATCGAAGAGGTGACGGGGCTCGGATGGATCGACGCGCTTTACCGCGCCCACGCCATCTCCGAATACATGCTGTACGGCTTTGCCGTCTGCAGCGATGCCGAATTGCTGCGTCGCCATCGCTGCACGACGCAATCGCCGTGTTTCAGCTATTGGGACCGGGAACCGCTCGACGCCGCCGCCCTCGACACCATGCTCAAGGCGGTGCCCGAGCATTGCGTGGCGTTCTCGTCGGCGTCCATCAATGGCACCTCCGTGCATGACGTTCGCGCGGCGGTCGAGCGGTTAACCAATCCGCAACGTGCACTGAGCGGCGCCATGGCGCCGCCGGTAGCCCCGGCGCGGACGCTTGAACATCAAGTTAATAATTTGTTTTGACGCCAAAAAGCCGGGGTTAAGAAACCCGGGCTATAGAACCTAAGCCATGCTTGTCGGACAGACCGCGGTCAATTTCGCAGCCAATGTCATTTCGGCTGTCTTTGGCCTTATCAACGTCATGGTGTTCACGCGGCTGTTCGCACCGGCCGAGTTCGGCACCTACGTGCTTGGCGCCGGATTCGCCACCATCGCCAGCGCATTCATGAGCAACTGGCTGCGCCTTCCCATCATGCGCGAACAGGCGCGCGGCGATGGCACCGATATTCGCGGCATCCTGCTGCCGGGACTCATGCTGTCGTGCCTGTTGGCGCCGCTTGCCTATGTGGTCGCAGTTTTGGCGGGCATCGGCAGCGGGCCGGCGCTCGCCGCCGCCGGGCTGGCGCTCGCGGTCGGATTTTTCGAAATCGGCCAGGACCTGATGCGGGCGCGCCTGAAGGTCTTCACGGTGATGAAGGCAACGGTGGTACGCGCGGTTCTGGTTTCGGTCTTTGGCATCACGGTTTCGATCGCTGGGCATACCGGCGTCCTGCTGTTGATGTCGTCGGCCTTCGCCTATCTCTTGGCTGCGCTCGCCTTCGCCCCCGGGGTGTGGGCAGGGACCGTCATCAGCCACAACCGCGCCCGGCTCCTCGCGCTGGCAAAAGCCGGAATTCCGTTCACGGCGTCGCTCACCATCTATTCGCTGTCGAGCGTGATCGACCGCTTCATCATCGCCCATCTGATCGGTCCGGCCGCCGCCGGGCAATACAGCGCCGGTGCCGACCTTGTCCGGCAGGCCTTGATCATTCCCGCCATCAGCGCGGCGGCCGCTTTTTGCCCGCTCGCGGTGCGGATCTACGCCAATCAAGGACGCGACGCCGTTCGCTCTCATCTCGAAGAGTGCTTCGAGTTCCTGCTCGCGATGGTGCTGCCTGCCTCGGTAGGCTTCGCGGTCGTGTCGACCCAAATCGCCGATGTGGTGTTCGGCCCCGATTTCAGAATCATGGCGGCGGCGGCGATGCCGATCGTGTCGATCGCCGTCATCTTCCAGATCATGAGCTATCAATACCTGCACATCGGCTTTCTGTTGTCGGAACGCAATTCCTTCTATTTCTGGAACACGTCGCTGGTGCTGGTCGTCAATCTGGCCGTCAGCTACGTCTTGATTCAACAGATGGGCGCGGTCGGCGCGGCCTGGGGCCGGCTTGTTGCGGAGATTTTCGGCTTTGCCAGCGCGCTGGTGCTGACGCGGTGGGCGTTTCCGATGCCGGTGCCGTTTCTCCGCATGACCCGGGTGCTGCTTGCCACGCTGGTCATGGCGTTCGTACTGCGCAGCCTTGAGCTTACATTCGATCTGACCGGCAAGGATGCGCTGGCCATTCTGCTGCCGGCCGGCATCGCGACCTATTTGACGATGTGCTGGCTGCTCAACGTCGCCAAAGGCCGCGATCACCTCAACCGCGGCCTACTGATCGTGCGCAACGCCCTCGCACGCTGATAAGTTTGCAAGAACGAATTGCACCCGGCCGCGATGCGGTCCGGTCAGTCCTTCACTCTGCGGAACCAGAAGGAGCCGACATATGGATCGGGGCCGCGTTCGGCGAGGACCGGAAACGCGCGCTTGAACTGCGCCAAGTCCAAACGCATGAGGTGATTCAACGAGCCGATGATCTCGAATTCGTCGTTGAAGGACAGAAAAGCCTCGAGCAGATACTGCTCGTTCCAAAAGCGCCGCTCCACATTCAGCCATTGTGCCGGATAGTCCCGCGGCGAGAAGATGTCGTGGACCTGGACGATGACCCCCTTGGGCAGGTTCGGCAGAATATGCAAAAACTCGAACTCGACGTCGCCCATGGGTCTTAGCGCATGGGAGGAATCGATGAAGACGATGTCGCCGGGGGACAGCGAGCGAAACAAAGTCAAATCGCTCTTTTCGATCACTTCGCGCTTGACCTCCACGCCGAGGTCTTCCAGCCACGGATTTTCGTAGGGCTCATAACAAATCTGCCGGCACGAATAGCGGCTGTCCTGCGCCTTCAAGTCCTCGATGGCGAAATGCGCGACGACCGTGGATTGCCCGCAGCCGACCTCGACGATGGTGCGCGGCTTGAAATGCCTGATCATGCAGTAAAGCGCCTCTGCATCACCCGGACCGCAATAACCGTTCGAATAGGAGAAAGTCCGCCCGTGACTGCGGCGCCCTTCGAGCGACCGTAGCGCCATGCCGAAGTCGAATTGCGCGAGCAATTGCGTTTGGCCGTCGATATTCCAATCGATGCCGGCAAGCGACCGCGGCACATCCGGATCGCGGAAGATGTGCTCGGCGCCGTAAGTCGGCTCGTGGTAGTGATTTGCCAGGATCGTGACGCCCGCCCGATCGAGCAGCCCGCGGACGGCTGGCAATGTCGCGCGGCGCGGCGCGGCAAATTTCAAGAACGGCAGAGCCGGGACGAAGAGAACCAAGGCAACGCAATCCCGGATCATGTTCTTCAGCTTCGCGGCCAAGACCTTTACGGCAGTGGAGCCGGCCGTTTGCGGTTGTACGCCGCTCCGCCTGGAACCCGACAACGGCAGCGCCGATGCCGCCGCTTCTTCACGATTGGTCGTTGCCACCTTGTCCATCATCGCCGCACGGGTCGCCGCAGTGGTGGCGCGCCACCAGCCGTTCCAATCGATCGCCGGCACAGAACGCCTGCCTTGCTTGGCAACTTTCAGGAGCTGATCGGCAACGGCGTTGAGATCGGCCCGTTCCGGAACGAACGACAATATGCCGGCTTCGATCAGCTTGGTGAAACCCGCATGATGGGCGAACTCGGCCATCGAACGTGGCGCCGTGACCACGACCGGCCGATCCGATTGCAGGGTGTGAATGACGCTCGACCGGCGCGCGGTGAGGCCTTCGGGGAACAGGAACAGGAAGGCTCCAACTTCATCGAACAGCGTATAGAGCTCCGCTTCATCGGCAATGTAGCCGGTGACGATGACCTGATCGGCGATGCCGTATTCGGCCACCTTGGACCAGAACTGCTGCTCGTAGCCGTCGAGCGATTTCATGAAGCTGCCGATGAAAACGATGCCGGCGCGGATGCCGCTGTTGCGGAGATTTGCGCAGACGTCGAGCAGCGCGGTGGCGGCCTTGCCTTTATAGATCGCGCCGAAATACCCGATCACCACATCGCAGCTTTTGGCGGCTTCGCGCACGCGCAAGACACGGTCCGTGACGCGCGGTTCGACGGGGCGGCGGATGGTCGGAGCATTCGGCACCAGCCGGCATTTTCTCGCCGCGCCCATGAGCCATGGCGTGCCGGCGATCTCGCCGGCGATGAACGGCGACACCACGATGATGGTGTGGCTGAGCAGCACGAACGGCGCCAGCGCCAGCCGGCGCAGCCAGTGCAGCGCCGACCATTCGTGCATGAAGACATTGACCCGGCAGCACGCCATGCGCGCGAATACCAGGACCACCAGCGGCAGCAGCAGCAACCTTTTCCAAGCCACCAAGGGGAAGCTGAAAACGACCTGATCGGCGGCGGCGATCTTGCGGAAGACGGCAGGCAGATCGCGCCAGCGACTTGAGACCGCGAGCACTGCATAGCCATCGTCCGGATAGTCGTTCTGCAGCGCGCTGACCAGGAGGCGCGCGAACGACTCGACGCCGCACTCTTCCTTGCTCGGCGTCAGCAGGAACAGGCAGCGCTGCTGCGCCCGCCCGCCGGCCGGCGCGAACACGCTGTCGCGAACCGCATCGGTGTTGAATTGGACATTCATGTCGGCGCAGTTTTACCCAGGCTGCGTTAATAAATCGCTTGGCAAGCGGCTGCGTTAGCGAATGGCCGGCGCGGCGCGAACGCCTAACAGCCGCAGAGCGCTACGTAATTTCCGGCAATCGCATCGGCCCGCCCGGCAATCCGGCGCAAAATTAACCAATGCCGCTTCGATGCCAGAATGCGGCGCCGTAAGCGCTTTGGCGAGCCGGACCTGGGGGTAACGTTACTGGCACGATTCACGGCTGATCGGGGCCTCTTGCGTTAGAATTCGAACGGTCGGGTGGTGGCGTCGCGGCATTAAGCAAACGAGCGTAGGCGTGACTGTCATTGATCTACCACCGCGTGGACGCGTCGCCTCCTTCAAGGTCGAGCTTGTTGCCGGCGGCAACCTGGCCGCCGCCGATTGGCCCCCGATCGCGGACGACCGCGATCTGCGGATGTACATCTTTCAGTCGCGGGAATTCCTCGACATTTGGCTCGACACGATCGGCAAGGCGAGCCGCGTCGAGCCCTGCTTTGTCGTGGTCAAGGACTCCGACGGGCGGCCGGTTCTCTATCTGCCGCTCATCATCGAAACCAAATTCAATGTCCGGCTGCTCCGCTTCATGGATTGCGGTGTCGCCGACTACAACGCGCCGATCGTGGCCTCGGACCGCCCGCTGTCGCGCCAAGAATTTCACCAGGTGTGGGCGGACGTGTTGGCGCTATTGCCCGCCTTCGACGTCATCGACTTGAAGAAGATCGCAAGCGACGTCGCCGGCGCCGTCAACCCGCTCACCTATCTCGACTGCGCGCCCTTTGGCGAAAGCGGGCACACGATCGCACTGACCCGGTTGCGCGACCAGACCGATACACGGCGTGCGATCGTGCGCGTGCGGCGCAAGCTGCAAAGCTACGCCAAGGGGCTCAGCCAAATCGGCGAGCCGCGCTTCATCGTCAATCCTGCCGCTGCCGAAGCGGCACGGCTCATGGAGCGGCTATTCGAGCTCAAGCGCCGAAAATATGAGCGCACCTCGACGCCGGATTTCCTAGCGATGCCCGGCGTCGAGCGCTTTTATCGCGAGATGATGAGCCCGGCCCGGCTCGGCACGATCAGCCATCTTGCGGCGCTGACGATCGGCGATACCGTCGCGTCGGCGCATCTCGGCTTCATCGGGCGCGGCCGGTTCTATTATATTTTCCCGGCCTACGACACGCAGTTCGGCCGCTACCGCGTCGGCCATCTCTTGTTGCAGCACCTGATCGACCAATCGGTGGCACAGGATTTCGACACTTTCGACCTCGGCTTCGGTGACGCCTCCTACAAGAACAAATGGGCGACCCACCACTTCGCCCTCCATAGCCATGAGCGCGCGGTAACAGCCGCGGGACGGGTTTATTTGCAGATGCGGCGGGTCGGCCGTATCGTCAGCGCGAGCGGTATCCGGACCTGGTTCAAGACTGCGAGCTGACGGCCGGTTTTGGCCTTAGCCGAAATCCGTGCTTATCGTTCGCGGGCCTGCCTCTGCCCTGGGCAGCGACGCATAAACTGGAAATTTATATGCGGACTTCCATTCGTGCGCGGGCCTGCCGCGGCCCCGGGCGGCCACGCATAAACTGGAATTTACATGTGGACTTCAATAAAGTGCCGCCGCGGAACGGGCCGGGGCGACAATCACCTTAACGAACTTTAATGCGGCCGACATTGCGCCTTAAGGCCAACAGGGCATAGTCCGCGAAGAAGGGCCGTCACTGACAGGTGAGGTAGTGGAAAAGTAAATGCACTCCGGGCTTGAGCGAGGTGGAACGCAGAACCGAGTTGATTGGGTCGGACCTTTGAAAACTGGTCATCGGTCCCGGCGGCTGGTTATTTTTTCCGTGATAGGCGTCGCGGCATTGGCTGTGATTGCCGCGATCGTGATCTGGCGCCACGGCAAAACCACGCAGGTTGCCGGCCCGCCGATGGTGCCGGTCACGGTCGCCGAATCGTCGCAGCACGACGTCCCGATCTATTACGACGCGCTCGGCACCGTGGCGGCCTACAACACCGTCGCCATCCGCGCCCAGGTCACCGGCCAACTGATTTCCGTCGACTTCCGCCAGGGCCAGGAGGTCCACCATGGCGACGTGCTGGCGAAGATCGACCCGGCGCCGCTCCAAGCCGTCCTCGATCAGGCCTTAGCCAAGAACGCCGACGATCAAGCGCAATTGATCGACGCCCAGAAGGATTTTACGCGGTTCACCACCCTGCAGGCCAAGAATTTCGATACGCAGCAGAACGTCGACCTGCAGCAAGCCAAGGTCGATCATTTCAAAGCCTCGATCGACGCCGATCAGGGCGCCATCGAGGCGGCGCAGACCCAGCTCGGCTTCACCACGATCACGGCGCCGATCGACGGCGTCGTCGGCTTTCGCCAGGTCGACGTCGGCAACATCATCCACACCACCGATGCCAATCCGCTCACGGTGCTGACTCAGATCAAGCCGTGCACGGTGATTTTCACGCTGCCGCAGAGCGATCTCGGCCCGGTGCGCGAGGCGATGCTGCACGGCAGCGTCTCCGTTCTCGCCTTCGATCAGAACGACAAGGAGCAGCTGGCCGAAGGCCACTTGCTGCTGATCGACAATCAGATCGACCAGACCACCAGCACGATCCGCCTGAAGGCCGAATTTCCCAACGAGGACGAGCGGCTGTGGCCGGGCGAATTCATCCGCATCCGCATCCTGATCACGACCCATAAGGATGCCGTGACCGTTCCGCCGGTCGCGGTGCAGCGCGGCCCGGACGGTTTCTATGTCTGGGTGGTCAAACCCGACAACACGGTGGAGCAACGTCCCATCGGCGCGCAGATGGTCAATGACGACATCGCGATCGCCAGCAAGGGCCTTGCCGCCGGCGAGCGGGTCGTGACCAACGGGCAATCGCGGCTCGACGTCGGCTCGCATGTCGTGATCAAGACTCCGCCGCCGGGCGGGCCACCGTCCGCGCAGCAGCAGGCGAACGAGAACTGATGAACATCTCGGAAGTCTTCATCCGCCGGCCGATCGCCACGTCGCTGTTGATGGCGGCGCTGGCGCTGGTCGGTATCGTGGCGTTTCCGCTGTTGCCGGTGGCGCCGCTGCCGCAGGTCGACTTCCCGACCATCCAGATCAGCGCGACGGTGCCCGGCGCCAGTCCCGAGACCATGGCGGCGACTGTTGCCACGCCGCTCGAGCGGCAGTTCGGCCAGATCGCCGGCGTGGCGCAGATGAGCTCGGTGAACTCGCTCGGCTCGACCGTGATCACGCTGCAATTCGATCTCAACCGCAACATCGACGGCGCCGCAACGGACGTGCAGGCCGCAATCACCGCGGCCGGGTCGAGCCTGCCGAAAAATCTGTCGACACCGCCGACCTATAAAAAGGTCAATCCGGCGGATTCGCCGATCCTGATCGTGTCGGCGAACTCGGACACGGTGCCGCTGCCCAAGGTCGACGACTTCGCCGAGAACGTCGTCGCCCAGCAGATCTCGCAGATTTCCGGCGTCGCCCAGGTCGCCATCGGCGGCCAGCAGAAACCGGCCATCCGCGTGCAGGTCGATCCGGCCAAATTGCAGGCGCGCCAGATCACGCTGGAGGACGTGCGCACGGCGCTCACCAATTCCACGACCGACGTGGCCAAGGGCACGCTGCTCGGCAAGGACCAGAGCTTCACAATCGTCGCCAACGATCAACTGACCGAGGCGGACGACTACAACAATGTCATCATCGCCTACCGCAACGGCGCGCCGGTTCACGTCCGCGACGTCGGCCAAGCCATCGCCGGGCCACAGGACGTGACGCTCGGCGCGCTGCATCGCGATCATATCGCCGTGATACTTTTGGTGTTCAAGCAGCCGGGCGCCAACGTTATCGACACCGTCGACAACATCAAATCCGCGCTGAAGGGAATGAGCTCGCTCATTCCGCCCGGCATTCACCTCGACACCATCGTCGATCGCACCCAGACCATTCGCGCTTCGGTCAAGGACGTCGAATTCACCCTGCTTTTGTCCTGCGCGCTGGTCGTGCTGGTGATCCTGTTGTTCCTGCGCAGCATTCAAGCCACGCTCATTCCGGGCACCGCGGTGCCGCTGTCGCTGCTTGGCGCTGTCGCCATCATCTATCTGCTCGGCTACAGCCTGGACAATCTTTCACTGATGGCGCTGACCATCGCCGTCGGCTTCGTGGTCGACGACGCGATCGTGGTGGTGGAAAACATCTTTCGCCATCTCGAGGCCGGCACCACGCCGCTGCAATCGGCGATCAAGGGCGCGCGCGAGATCGGCTTCACCGTCATATCGATCAGCGTTTCGCTGATCGCGGTCTTCATTCCGCTGTTGCTGATGGGCGGCATCGTCGGGCGGCTGTTCCATGAATTCGCCATCACCGTCACCGCCGCGATCGTGGTGTCCGTCGTGGTGTCGCTGACGCTCACCCCGATGCTGTGCTCGCGATTCCTGGTCAGCGAGCACGACCGCGAGCACGGCCGCCTCTATCGCGCCATCGAATGGGGGTTCGACACGGTCCTCGACGGCTACCGCCGCGGCCTCGATTTCGTCCTGCAGCATCAATTTCCGACGCTGCTGGTGTTCCTGGCGACGGTCTGCGTAACCGGCGTCATGTTTGTCATGATACCGAAAGGGTTCTTCCCGACCCAGGATATCGGCATGCTGCTTGGCATTTCCGAGGCCAGCCAGGACATCTCGCCCCAAAAGATGATGGCCGTGCAGCGTCAGCTTTCCGAAATCATCGCGCAGGATCCCGACGTCTCCGACTTCGTATCGTTCTTCGGCCCGAGCTACGGCAATACGCAAAATACCGGCCGCTTCGTCGTTGGCCTGAAGCTGCGCGACGACCGCGACGTCAGCGCCTCGCAGATCATCGACCGGCTGCGCCCAAAACTCGCGCAGGTTCCGGGGGCGCGGCTGTTCCTTCAGGCGGCGCAGGATATCACCGTCGGCGGCCGCATCGCGCGCGGCCAGTTCCAATACGTCATGCAGGATCCCGACCTGCACGAGTTGAATACCTGGGCGCCGCGGCTATTGGCCAAGCTCAAGACCATGCCGGAACTGGCCGACGTGGCAAGCGACGCGCAGAACGCGGCGCCGCAGCTCACGATCAACATCAATCGCGATGCGGCGGCCCGTTTCGGCGTCCAGCCGCAGCTCATCGACGACACGCTCAACGATGCCTTCGGCCAGCGCCAGGTGACGCAGTATTTCACCAACAATTCCTATTATCTCATTCTCGAAGTGCTGCCCCAGCTCCAGGGCGACGTCGGCACGCTCAATCAGATCTATGTCAAGGCGCCGGTTACCGGGCAGCTCGTGCCGTTGTCGACCCTGGTCGACGCCGACACCCAGCATATCGGGCCGCTCCTGGTCTCCCATTCCGGGCAATTCCCGGCGGTGACCTTGACCTTCAATCTGCCGCCGGGCGTCGCGCTCAGCCAGGCGGTCGACGCCATTCAGCGCGCTGCCGACGAGATCGGCATGCCGTCGTCCCTGATCGGCAGCTTCCAGGGCAATGCGCAGGCATTCCAGGCCGCGCTGTCGAACGAGCCGGTGCTGATCGCCGCCGCGCTCGTGGTGGTTTATGTCATTCTCGGCGTGCTCTACGAGAGCTACATCCATCCGCTGACGATCCTCTCGACGCTGCCGTCGGCCGGCGTCGGCGCATTGCTGGCGCTGTGGCTCGGCGGCTTCGACCTTTCGGTGATCGGCATCATCGGCATCATTCTGTTGATCGGCATCGTCAAGAAGAACGGCATCATCCTGGTCGACTTCGCCATCAGCCGCGAACGCGCCGGCCTGCCGCCGCGCGAGGCGGTGCGGCAGGCGTGCCTGTTGCGGTTCCGTCCCATCACCATGACGACGATGACGGCGCTGTTGAGCGGCCTGCCGCTGATGTTCGGCTCCGGCTCGGGCTCGGAACTGCGCCACCCGCTCGGCTATGCCATGGTCGGCGGCTTGGCGCTGAGCCAGCTCCTGACATTGTTCACGACGCCGGTGATCTATCTCTATCTCGATCGCTTCCAGTCATGGCTGAGCGGCAAGAAACCCGAGCATGAGGAAGCGTCGCAAGACTTGCGCATCGCCGCCGAGTGAACGAAACAACCGGCGTAACGCTCGCGCCAAGACTTGTTGCTAAATCTCTTGTTCCAAAACCTCCTGTTCCACAGCTCCGCGAAATTTGTTCGATAATTTTTGCGCGGAACCTGCGACCAAAATGGCGCAGGCCGCGGAACGCCGCTTCTCCTCAAGCGTTTTCCCAACCAGGTACCAAGAGGAGAACCATCATGAAAAAGATCGCGCTTGGCCTTGTCGCAGCAGCGGCCGTGTTCACCGCCGCACCGGCAATGGCGCAGATTGGCATTTACGCCGACCCGGGCGGCGTGGGCGTCGGCGTAGGCGCGCCTGGACCGTACTATCGTTGCGGCTACGACTATCCGTGTGATCGTGGCTACTACGATTACTACAATGGTCCGGAAGTGACCTTCGGCTTCGGCCCAGGCTGGCATGACGACTGGCACGGCCACCACTGGCACCACTAAATGTGGATCGCCAACGAAACAGAAGGGCCCCGGAAACGGGGCCCTTTCTGTTTAGCGGCGCACGCGGCGGAAATGCGCTGCATCGCACAAAAGATTCACCACGTTGCCGCACACTGCATTGTGAAGCGAACCGCCTCACGATCGCGGCGTTGCTCGTAGCGTCGCGGTGGCCGCAATGGCATGATTGCGGTTCTTGAAGGACGGCCGCGTTGCGGCCATGTGTTAAAGAACGGCCGCGTTGCGGCCTTTTGGCCGCCGGCGCGGACCCAAACCTCAAAAGGTTCAGGAGGAAAGCGCCATGGCTTATTCACACATGCTTGTCGGCGCGAGCACGGGCTCCGAAAATCTCGTCATCCGCCGTCTGGCACCGTCCGATCTGTTTGATGCGCTGGCGCGCGGCGTCGACGACTTTGTCGCGATGCCGAGTCACGCCGTCTTTCTCTGCGTCATCTATCCGCTGCTCGGCGTCGCTTTGATCGGAATGACACTGGGCAATTCCATGCTGCCGCTGGCGTTCCCGATTGCCGCCGGCTTTGCGTTGGTCGGTCCGCTCGCCGCGATCGGCCTCTACGAGTTGAGCCGGCGCCGCGAAGCGGGACTCGACAGTTCCACGAGCCACGCCTTCGACGTGCTGCATTCGCCGTCGCTCGGCGCCATCGTGGCGCTCGGCCTGCTGCTGATGGCGATCTTCTTGATCTGGATTGCCGTCGCTGACGCCATCTATGTCGCCTATTTCGGTTACCACGGTCCGGCGTCGGTGACCCAGTTCATCAGCGACGTGTTCCATACGCGCGCCGGCTGGATGCTGATCATGGTCGGCACCGGGGTCGGCTTCCTTTTTGCCGTGCTGGTGCTCACCATCAGCGCGATCTCGTTTCCGCTGTTGCTCGACCGCGACGTCGGCGCGGCGGTGGCGGTGCTGACCTCGATCCGCGTCGTCGCTAGGAATCCGCTGACCATGGCGCTGTGGGGTTTCATCGTCGCCGCGCTCTTGGTCCTCGGCTCGATCCCGTTCTTCCTTGGCCTGACGGTGGTGATGCCGGTGCTCGGTCATGCCACCTGGCACCTTTATCGCCGGGCGGTCGAGCCGGATGCCAATCCGCACCCGGACTACCAGCCGCGCGAGCGGCCCCGCCGCTTCGCCGCGGATTTCCCGGCGGCGCTGTTTCCGACGCGGCGGTAGTCGAGGAACGCAACCCATCGGCGGTTTGTCAGCCGGCGGCAAAGGCTTATCATCGCGGGAACGGCCATAACCGCGCTCTTTCCGCATGCTCGACTTTCCCCATGTTAGATCTGGGCCTTAGCTTTCTCGGCAGCGTCGCCCGCGATCCCGGCGCGCTCGCCATTGTCGATGGCGATGTGCGGCTGAGCTACGCGCAATGGCATCGGCGCATTTCGGCGCTGGTGGCCGGATTTGATGCCATCGGGCTTAAGGCCGGCGACCATCTCGTCACCGCGCTTACCAATCGCTGGGAGGCGGCGAGCCTGCACTGGGCCTGCCAGTTCACGGGCATCATCGTCACGCCGGTGAATTGGCGCTCGACGGCAAGCGAGATCGATTTCTATCTGGCAGACGCCGACGCCAAGGCCATCGCCTACGAAGACGCGTCCGCCGCGGCAGTCGCCGGCTCGGCGCTGGCGCAAAAGCTGCCCCGTATTGCGCTCGATCCGGCGCCGCCGCCGACAATCGCGTTTGCCGAGCTTGCATCGCGCGACGCGCCCGATGCCGCGCCACGCGTCAATGCCGAAGCCTGGTCGGTGATGCTTTACACCTCCGGCACCACGGCACGGCCGAAAGGCGTGCCGCGCCGCCAGCATGCCGAGCGCGCCGCCGCGCTGGCCCATGTGGCGCAGAATCTCTACGCCCGCGGCGAGCGCACGCTGGGCGTCATGCCGCTCTATCACACCATGGGCGTGCGCTCGCTCCTTGCCATGTCGCTCGTCGGCGGCGCTTTCGTCTGCCTGCGCCGGTTCGATGTCGCGCATGCGCTTGAGCTGATCGAAGCCGAGCGCGTCACCAACCTCTATCTGGTGCCGACGCTTTATCACGACCTCGTGCATCACCCGCTGTTCGCCACCCGCGACGTGAGCTCGGTGCGCAAGCTCGGTTTTGCCGGCGCGCCGATGACCGACGGGCTGCTGCAGACACTCCAGGCCGCGTTCAAGCCGGATTTGTTCGTCAATCATTACGGCTCGTCGGAGGTCTATACCTTCACCATCGACCAAAACGCGCCGAAAAAGCCCGGCTCGGCCGGCCGCGCCGGCATCAATCAAATGGTGCGCGTGGTCCGTCTCGGCGCGACATTGGTGGATGAGATCGCTGCCGTCGGCGAAGAAGGCGAGATCATCGCGCTATTGGCCGGCGGTGAATCCTTCGAGGGCTATTGGCGGCGGCCCGATGCCGACGCCAAGGCGCTGCGCCAGGGCTGGTATTTCA
>JBEKKM010000006.1:0-99525 GCA_050010715.1 Xanthobacteraceae bacterium
AAGCCTGCGGCCTCAAACCGATTTCCCTTGGCTCATATAGGAGGGCGGTATCGGGCCGCAAGACAGCATAAGCATTTGGGTTATTGCGCGATCGACCCAGCCGCGGCGACGGCTGCCGCCGCGGATTGAGGGTCTCTTAACGGTGTCGCGCCGAGCCGCGAATTCACCCCACCGCGCTAGCCCGGCATTAAGAAAAGCCTGCCACGGATGATGCAGGCAAGGGGACAACGGGCCGAAGGCCAGCCGGAAACGGCGCCAAAGCGGCCGCCCGCAAGCGGGAAGACGTCATGGGTAGCAGTCATGTCGAGTGCGGCGCGGCGGCGGGCGAAATGCCCGGCCACGCGGACTCCGGCCATGACCCCGTTCGCCGGTTTTTTGCGGTTTTGCCGCGGCCGCTGCGCTTTCTCGGCGTCGGCGGCCTTGGCCTGATTACCGATCTCGCGGTCTTCACCCTCGTCATCGCCCAAACCCCCCACCCGTTGCTGGCGCGGCTTCTCTCTCTCGCCATCGCGACGCTGGTGACCTGGCGGCTCAATCGCGCGCTGACCTTCGACCACAGCGGCCGCCACTCCGCCGATGAAGCCATGCGCTACGCCGCCGTCGCCGCCTCGGCCCAGGCGGTCAGCTACGCCGTCTTCGCCGCCTTGATCGTCACCGTGCTTGCCGCGATGCCGCAGCTCGCCGTGATCATCGGCGCCGCCTGCGGCGCGCTGGTCTCCTATAGCGGCCAGGCGCTGTTCGCCTTCCGGCCGCGCACCTCGTCGCCCCGCCAACCGAACCCCCTCTGAAAAAAGCTGTACTGATGAGCGTCGATGCCGAAGTGTTCGTGATCGGTGCCGGGCCCGCCGGCCTCACTGCCGCCTATTGCCTGACCAAGGAGGCGCGCTCCGTCATCGTCATCGAGCGCGACCCAATTTATGTCGGTGGCATCAGCCGCACCGTCGAATACAAGGATTTCCTGTTCGACATCGGCGGCCACCGCTTCTTCTCCAAGTCGAAGGAGATCGTGGCGCTGTGGCAGGAAATCCTGCCCGACGATTTCATCGCCCGGCCGCGGCTGTCGCGCATCTATTACAACGGCAAGTTCTTCTCCTACCCGCTGAAAGCCTTCGAGGCGCTGCTCAAGCTCGGCGTCTTCACCTCGACCGTCTGCATGGCATCCTACGCCTACGCCAAGGTCTTCCCGGTCGCACCGGCGCGCACTTTCCACGAATGGGTGCGTAACCAGTTCGGCGAGCGGCTGTTCCAGATTTTCTTTAAGACCTACACCGAAAAAGTGTGGGGCATGTCGTGCGACGAGATTTCCGCCGATTGGGCGGCGCAGCGCATCAAGGGCCTCGATCTTTTGACCGCCGTCATCAACGGGCTCAAGCGCTCGCTGCATATCGGCCGCAAGCCCAAAGCCAACGGCGACACCGTCAAGAGCCTGATCGAAAGCTTCCAGTACCCGCGCAAAGGCCCGGGCATGATGTGGGACGCGGCGGCGCGCAAAATCAGGGTGCAGGGCGGCCGCCTGCTGATGGGGCGCGAATTGGTCTCGCTCGAATTCGACGATGCCGCCAATCTCTGGCGCATCGAGGTCGAAACCACGAAAGGCGAACGCGAGAGTTTTACCGCGCGCCATGTCGTCAGCTCGGCGCCGGTGCGGGAACTGGTGCCGCGCATCAAGCCGGTGCCGATCTCGCTGTTGCATGCCCGCGCGCTGCGCTATCGCGACTTCCTCACCGTGGCACTGATGGTGCGCAAGGCAGAGCTGTTCGACGACAACTGGATCTACATCCACGACCCGAGCGTAAAAGTCGGCCGGGTGCAGAATTACCGCTCCTGGTCGCCGGAGATGGTGCCCGCCGGCATGAGCTGCCTCGGGCTCGAATATTTCTGCTTCGAGGGCGACAATCTGTGGGACGCGTCCGACAGCGATCTCATCGCGCTCGCCAAAAAGGAAGTGGCGCACATCGGCCTCATCGCCGCCGAAGACGTGGTCGACGCCCGCGTGGTGCGCCAACCCAAAGCCTATCCTGTCTACGACGAAGAGTATCGTGACAACATCGCCGCCATCCGGCTCGACCTCGAGGGCAGCTATCCGACGCTGCACATGGTCGGCCGCAACGGCATGCACAAATACAACAACCAAGACCACGCGATGATGACGGCGATGCTCACCGCGAGGAATATTCTCGCCGGGCAACGGCTCTACGACGTGTGGAACGTCAACGAAGACGCCCAATATCACGAGGCGGGAGCCTCCGGCGCGCAGAGCGCGCTCGACAGCGTGCGGCTGGTTCCGGAGAAGGTAGCCGGCGAGCGCGCGGCCTAAGCCACGACCCGGCGCGGAAATCACACGGCGTCGCGGTCGGGCAGGGTGACGAAAATCAGCACGCCGAGCATCACCATGATGATGCGGAATGCGGCCTCCTGCCCGTTCCAGGTCTGAGATTGCCACATCGCAAAATATTCGCCCGCAACCACCAGGAAGCCGAAGAACCAGAGGCCAAAGCCGACCGTCAACCCGGCCACGGCCCAAATCTTGGCACAGTTGAAGCGCTCGGCCGGCGCCCTGAGCCGCGCCAGCAATGCCAGCGCGCCGGCCAACAGCAGGAGGCCGGTTAACCCCTCGACTGCGATGATCGCGGCGTAAGCGATGGTCCAAATACGCTCGTCGGTGATGGCGCGCCCCATCAATGTGTTATTGGGGACCGTCGTGTCCATGCTCAAGACGTGGCGCACGAATTCGTAGTTCGAATCGTAATCGACAATGTTGTCGTAAGCGACGATGAAGGCAAAAGCCGCGAGCGCGGCGATCATCGCGATCTTGGAAAGCCGCAACAACACCATGGGGCTCACCCGTTCAATCAGGCTGAATGCCGGCGGCCTTGATCTGCCTCGCCCAATTGCCGAGGTCGTCGCCGATGAATTGCACGAATTGCTCGGGCGTCTTGCGCATCAGCTGGAACGTGTTGGTCGCGAACAGAGTCCGCGCTTCCGGCGAGCCGAGGGCACCTTGCGTATCGGCCCTGATCTTATCGACCACCGGCCCGGGCAGACCGGCCGGTCCGAACAGTCCCCACCATCCGCCGGTCGAGAAACCCGGCACGCCCGACTCCGAAATGGTCGGCAGGTCCGGACGCGCTGCGATTCTTTCGGCGCCGGCGGCGGCGATGATCCGCAGCGCGCCGGCTTTGACATAGGCATCGACGCTGCTCATGTTGACAATCAGCACCGCGACTTCGCTGCGCAGCAACGCCGTGATCGCCGGTGTCGCCCCCTTGTATGGGACGTGCAATATCTGCGTGCCGGTGCGCAGCTTGAAGTCTTCCATGGCGACATGGGGGTAGGTGCCGTTGCCGAATGAGCCGTAATTGAGCTCGCCGGGCTTTGCCTTGGCGAGCGCGATGAGTTCCTGCACGGATTTTACCGGTAACGACGCCGGCACGACCATCACCGGCGTGATCTGGCCCAGCATCAGGATCGGCGTGAGGTCCTTTTGCGAGTCATAAGGCATCCGGCTGTGCAGATTCGGCGCCGCCGTGATAGCCGCGTTGCTGGCGACAAGCAGCATGTAGCCGTCGGCAGGCGCCTTCACGACCGCTTCGGTGCCGATCAATTCGTCGGCGCCGGGCCGATTTTCGATGATGACCGGCTGGCCCCACGACTGTGTCAGGGCCTGCCCGATGACGCGCGCCAACAGATCTGTGATGCCGCCCGGCGAGCTCGGCACGATGATGCGAACGGTGCGCGCCGGATACTGATCCTCGGCGTGCGCGGCAAACGACCACGCAGCGGCCACGCCACCGAGCGCGGCTATGAATTGCCGTCTGCCGACATGGATCACCATTCGAGCGCCCGCGGTGGAGTCGCGACCTTCGCCATCGGCGGACGATATCACGCCTCATATCGGCGGTCTGCGACGTGCGGCAAAACGACTGGCGGCCCGGCGAATGTTGGCCAACCGTCCGCACCGATCTCGATTTTACGAGTGCGCTCCCAGTCAGGCCGCGGCCGGCGCGGTATTTCCCGGCAGCGACTGAGCTTCGCGCCCGTCGCTCTGCTCCAGGCGCCTCAGCAGCCAGCAAGCGAACATGACCAACACGACCGGCGCCAGCGGAATCCAGATCGCGCCCGCGAACATCATCGTCACCGGCAGCGACCAGACCGCGAGCAACAGCCAATGGTCGCGCATGGTGTTGTCGGCGCGGTCGCGCAACAGCGCCACCACGAAGCCGAACATCACCATGTCGTAGTTGAGAATGTAGGGCGTGAACAGGAAGGTCGCGGTGACGAACAGCGCCAGCGAAAGGTTTGGATCGCGGCGTTTCCAATAGGTCCACACCACCGCGGCGACCGCGAACGCAGAGCCGGCGTATTGAATCGCCCAGGCAAGGCTTAAGGGCAGGTGGATGAGGCGCGCGCCGTAGAACAGCGACGACACCAGCGAGAACATCAAGCCGCCGGCGTACTCGGTCAGCCACATCTGCTGCGGCACGATCTTGTGCCAATAGTCGAGCCACACGTCCCAGCCGAACAGCATCGCGGTCGTGACAAACAACAACGCCACCGTCGCCGCGGCCGATGCGATCGTGACCCAGCGCCGATCGAGCAGCAGGATGATCGGCAGCAACAGCCCGAGCTGCGGCTTGATGGTGAGAATGCCGAACAGCACGCCGGCGAGCACCGGCCGGCGATCGAGGGCGAGCAGGCCGCCGATCAGCAACGCCGCGGTGTAAAAACCGTTCTGGCCGAAGAAGACGCACACCGCGACGCCGGGCGCGACCGCGAGGAACAACAGTCGCTCGCGCGGCAGCGCGCTCGAACACGCGAACAGGTAGAGCGCGATGCCGATCACGCACCAGGCGATATAGGCGAGCAGATACGGCATAAGCCCGAGCGGCCAGACGAACAGCACGATGTGCGGCGGATACGACCAGTAAGTCTCCGGGTACGTCGGGCCGAGCATGTCGCGCAGCGCCGCCGCATAGGTACGCACGTCGAACCACGGCCCCGGACCGCCCGAGAACATCGAGCGGCCGCCCATCCAGGTGTTGAGGAAGTCGCGGCCGATTGCGAAATTCGTGTCGTCGGCCCACGGCCTGTCGATCGGCGGCAGGCCGGCCATGGACAGAAAGGCGATCTGCAGCGCGACGAAGAACACCGCCGCGGCGATCATCCATTTGAAATAAAGATCCTCGACCGGCGTTCGGCCGGAAGGGGTGGCGCGCGTCACAATCCCGACGTACGGAGAGAACAAAGACATGCGCGCAACTGTGATGGCGAGCGGTAAAAATCCGATGAAAACGATCGTCGAGTCGGGGTTCCCGGCGCGGCATGGAGCCAGGCCGGCGGCAAGCGGCCTGCGGTTCCATCCGGGCTATCTCGATCGCGCCCAGCAGCAGGCGCTGATGGATGCGTTGCGCGGGATTTTTGCTGCGGCACCGCTGTTTACGCCACGCATGCCGCGCTCGGGCCGGCCGTTCACGGTGCGCATGTCGAATTGCGGGCCGCTCGGCTGGGTGTCCGACGAGCGCGGCTACCGCTATCAGCCGACCCACCCGGTCACCGGCCTGCCGTGGCCGCTGCTGCCGGCTATCCTGATAGCGGCGTGGAACGATCTGGCCGGTTATCCGTCGCCGCCGGAGGCGTGCTTGATCAATTTCTATGGCCCGACCGCCAAAATGGGCCTGCATCAGGATCGCGACGAACAGGATTTCGCCGCGCCGGTGGTCTCGCTGTCGCTCGGCGATTCCTGCCTGTTCCGGGTCGGCGGCTTAAAGCGCAGCGACCCGAGCCGCTCGGTCCGGCTCAGCTCCGGCGACGCGGTCGTGCTCGGCGGCGATACCAGGCTGGCATTTCACGGCGTCGACCGCATCGAGCCCGGCACATCGACCTTGCTCCCGGAGGGCGGACGGATCAATCTGACCATGCGTCGGGTAAGTCGCTTCAATCTCGATATCGCGGCCCCGGCCGGCTCCAGCACAGGGTCAGCATGACAAGCGGCAATAAACTGAACTCCGTCACGGCTGTTGTTGCCGCGGCCCTCGCCTGCCTTGTCTTGGCACCCCTCTTGGCGCCCGCGGCGCAGGCCGCCGATGCGATTTTCCCGGTCGGGTCCCGCGTCGGCCTGGTGCCGCCCGCCGGCATGGTGGTGAGCAAAAGCTTCCTGGGCTTCGAAGATGTCGCCAAGGACTCTGCCATGCTGATCGCGGCGCAACCGCCGGCGGCTTTTCCCGAAATCGAAAAGAGTCTCGCGGCCGACGAATTGAAGAAGAACGGCATCACCGTGGACAATCGCGAGGAGATGACGTTCGACTTCGGCAAGGGCACGTTGGTGGTCGGCAAGCAGACCGCCGACAAGACCCGTTATCGCAAGTGGCTGCTCAACGTGCAGACCAAAGATCTCACCGCGCTGGTCAACGTGCAGATCCCGGAACAGGAAACCGCCTATCCGGACGCGGCCGTGCGCGCGTCGCTGGCGACGCTGGCGGTGCGCGCGACCATACCGGATGCCGAGAAGCTCAGCCTTCTGCCGTTCACGCTCAGCGACCTCGCCGGCTTCCATATCGAAAACATTATTCCCGGCCGCGCCTTGATGTTGGTCGATACACCCGACGGCGTGCCGACCGACAATTTCGACGCCCGCATGTTTGTCGCCGCCTTTGACGGCGGCCCCACCGAGAACGACGACCACGCCCAATTTGCCCGCCTGACCTTCGGCCAGATCGTCGGCATCAAAGACGTCGAGATCACCATGTCCGAGCCGCTGCGCATCGGCGGCCAGTCGGGTTTTCAAACCACGGCGCAAGCCAAGGATATGAAGACCGGCGCGGACATCATGGTGGCGCAGTGGCTGCGCTTCGGCACCGGCGGCTTCATGCAGATGATCGGCATGGCCAAGACCGACGGCTGGCCGGCCGCGCTGACGCGGCTGCGCGCCGTCCGCGACGGCATCCAGCTAAAGTAAGCGCACGGCGGATTCCCAGGCCGGCGTGCCCCCGCAAGTGGAATCGCCCGTCGGCGCGGGTGAGCAGCGCGTGCGTGTTGGGTACCGCTGGGCCGGATGTCGAAATCGGCACCGAGTCGTTGAGCGAACAGGCTGAACGCCTTGACTGTGGCCTCGTTGTCACAGAGCACCGAAAAGCGATTGAAAAAGCGAATTCGGACTCGCGCGTAGCTGCGAACGCTGCGAAATTCACAAATAGGAATTGGAAATTGCTATTCGGGGAAGGGGAACGATCATGAAGCGCGTCATTGGCGGACTCGCGGTTGCAGCGCTGCTTGTGGGCACACCTTTAGGCGCCGCGAGTGCGGCCGACATGGCGCTCAAGGCCCCGCCTCCGCCGCTCCCGCCGGTCTATAGCTGGAGCGCCTGCTATATCGGCGCCAATACCGGAGGCGCGTGGGCCCGGAAGGACACTGTTTTTTCCACTATTGCCACCACTGTGGTCAATGAAGACGAAGGCCGGGCGACGCCCCGCGGCTGGGCCTACGGCGGACAGATCGGTTGCGACTACCAGGTGAATAGTTACCTGGTGCTCGGCATTCGTGGGATGTGGGATGGCGCCAATTTGACGGGCAGTAATTCGTGGCCCACCGTTCCCACCTTTTCCAACAACTACAAAATCGACTCATTCGGAACAGCAGTCGGCAAGGTGGGCATTCTGGTGAGCCCGGCCGTCGAACTCTACGGGTTGGCCGGTGCGGCCTGGATTCGCGATAGCCTGAATTTTACAAGCTCGATATTTGGGGAATTTGCGAACGGCGATCAAACACGGACCGGCTACGATGCCGGCGTCGGTCTGTCCTGGATGTTCGCACCGAAATGGGATCTCTGGGTCGAGTATGATCACATGGGCTTCGGGACCAAGAACATGGCCCTCTCGGGCGTAGGATTATTCACTGGTATTCCCTATACCGCCAATGTCACGCAGAGCGTGGACAAGGTCCTCTTCGGCATCGATTACCGGATCACTTGGGCCAGCGCGCCGGCTGCTGCGCCACTCATCACAAAATAATCCGATTAGTCTTTGCTGAAACTCGAAGCTCCGGCATTGTCCGGGGCTTTTTGTTTCGCCGCGTCGCGAATGTCAGCTGACGGTACATTCCGGCCGTGCTGCTCGCCTGCCGACGATTGAAGCGGGCAATGGACGCCGAACATCCAGGCGAATGATCTTTTCGCAATGCGTCATTTGACGGCGCCGTAGCGCCGCACCGGGTCAAAAGCGACTGGTCAGAGTCCGAGTCAGGACTCCTGCACCGCGGCCTTGTTGTCATTGCCGGACGCTGAATTCGGCGCCGGTTTCGGACCCCCTTTCGCCACCGCGACCAAAGCCGGCCGCAGCACGCGCTCGCCGATCATATAACCGGGCTGCATCACCTGTACGATGCTGCCGGCCGGCACCGACGGATCGGGGACCTCGAACATGGCTTGATGAACGTTGGGGTCGAACTTTTCGCCCTGCGGCGTGAACTGGCGGACGCCATTTTTTTCCAGCGCCTTGAGCAGCTCGCGCTCGGTCAATTCGACGCCGTCGACCAGCGCCTTCATGCCGGCATTGGCATGCGCCCGCGCCTCCGCCGGCACCGCGTCCAGCGCGCGGTGGATATTGTCGGCGACGCCGAGCACGTCGCGGGCAAACGAGGCCACGCCATAGAGCCGCGCATCGGTGACTTCGCGCTCGGTCCGCTTACGCAAATTCTCCATTTCGGCAAGCGTCCGCAGCAGCCGGTCTTTCATCTCGGCGTGCTCACGATCGAGCGCGGTGGACGGTTTGGAGTCGCCCGCTGCCGCATCCCCAGTCGCCGCAGCCGATGTCTCGGGCTGTCCGGCCGCCTCGTCCTCAGCGCGAGCAGTCTCTCCAGTCATGTCTCATCCCATAGCCTTGCTTGCCACGCATATCAGGGCGCATAGGGGAAAAATCAAGCGCCGGGCCGGGAACCACGCCGTGTGAGATGGCCCAGAAGGCCCAGAAAGCGGCCTTGATCGCTTGGACGGCACTCTGTTCGCGTTGGCGATCTTGTCAAGGATCGTAGACCGCCGAAGGCGGCGGCGCTTTCGCGCCGTCCTTGACAAGATCGCCAACGCGAACAACCAGCATCCAAGCGATCAAGGCCGCCACCCGATCTGCAATAAGATATTGATACTAGAGAGTTTCCCAGCGAACGGACCCAAGGCCACCCCTCACCCCCCGAGCAGTTTGCTCACCACCTTGGCGGTGTAGTCCACCATGGGGATGACGCGGGCGTAATTGAGCCGCGTCGGGCCGATCACTCCGAGCACACCGACGATGCGGCCGGTGGCGTCGTGATAGGGCGCGACAATGGTCGAGGAACCGGACAGCGAGAACAGCTTGTTTTCCGAGCCGATGAAGATGCGGACCCCTTCGGCCTGCTCGGCGCGGCCCAAGAGATCGATTACCTCGCGGCGGGTTTCCAGATCGTCGAATAGCAGCCGCACCCGCTCGAGATCTTCAAGCGCCTTGAGGTCTTCGAGCAGATGGGCCTGGCCGCGCACGATCAGCTTGCGCTCGCCGCTCTCGCCGCCCGACCAGCTGGCGAGGCCGGTGGCAACGATCTTTTGTGTCAATTCGTCGAGTTCGGCCTGCCGCGCGTTCAGCGCCCGTTCGAGCTCATCCCTCGCCTCGGCAATGGTCATGCCCCGGATATGGGCGTTGAGGAAGTTCGAGGCCTCGGTCAAGGCCGAGGTCGGCAAGCCCACCGGCACGTTGAGTACGCGATTCTCGACCTGGCCGTCCTCGGCGACCAGCACGACCAAGGCGCGTTCGGGCTCGAGCCGCACGAACTCGACATGCTTGAGCCGGACGTTGGATTTCGCCGTCAGCACGACGCCGGCGGCGCGCGTGAGGCCGGACAGCAGCCCTGAGGCTTCGGTCAGCACCGTCTCGACCGATTTGGCCTGGCCGGAGGCGGCGACCTGCGCCTCGATCGCCTTGCGGTCGTTGTCGGTGAGATCGCCGATCTGCATCAGCGCATCGACGAAGAAGCGCAACCCTTTCTCGGTCGGCAGGCGCCCCGCCGACGTATGCGGCGCATAAACGAGGCCGGCCTGTTCCAGATCCGACATCACGTTACGCACCGAAGCCGGCGACAACGTCATCGGAATGATGCGCGAAATATTGCGCGAGCCGACCGGCTCGCCGGTCGCCAGATAGCTCTCGACCACCTGGCGAAAAATCTCGCGCGAGCGCTCGTTCAGCTGCGCAAGCCCGACCTGGCTGGCGCTTATTGGGACATCGTGGGTGGCCATCGCCGCCTAATATATCACTCCGCGGCTGCCATTGCCCGCGGCGCGGCGCGCAGCGCATCCATCAGCCGGCGCACCGAGCCGAAATCTTCCAGCCGCTCGACCGCCCCAATGACGTCGGCGATATGGGCGTCGAGCAAAAAATCTTGCGCATAGGTGCGGAATTTGTGCTCGATCTGGCCGCGCGACACCGGATTTTCGAAGGCGCCGAGCGGGTGCTCGCAACGCGCCGACAGCGTCGTGCCGTCGGCCATCGCGATATCGACGGCGGCCTGCGAGCCGCCCACCGATGGCTCGGCGCGGACCTCGACTTGCTTGGCCGCGAAAGTCCGCAGTTTTGTATCGTCGTAGCGGACCGGCTCGAACTGCGCCAAGGTCAGTGTGTGATCGTGCAAGATGACGGCGGCGGTGTAATGCGCCGAGAGCAACGCTTCGAATTTGGCCTTGTAGGTGTCGAAGCCGCCGTGCATCGCAAACGCCTGCTCGCCTAAGCCGATGCGAACCTTGGCGACGCGCGCCGGATCGATCTTGTGTTTGCCGAGAAGATCGAACAGTGCTGTGTTCATGCCTTGAATGAGGGTGGCCGACGGCCACAGCCGCATGGCGATGCGCTCGAGCTCCCAGCGGGCGCCGAGGTCGGCCGTGGCAAGATCCGGTTTGCCGCCGTCGACATAGGTGTTGTAGAGGCCGCCGTCCTTGGCGGTGAGGAATTCGCGCGTGGCGACGAATTTTTGCTGCGCCAGCAGCGCCGCCATCAATCCCGACAAGGCGCCGCGGCATTGGTGGAATTTCACCGTCGGCGTACCCCACGCAGCGAAGGTGCCGGCGGCCTGGCTGCCGGCGAGCCCAAAGGCGCGCGCCATGGTCTCGGCATTGAATTTGAGCAGCGACCCGACCGCTGTCGCCGCGCCGAACGGACCGAAAATTCCGGGGCCGTGCCAGCCACGGGCGCGGAATTTTGGATAATCGGTGCCGATGCCGACCCGCGTCGTCACCTCGCATCCCACCGCGATCGCGGTGAGCAGCGCGCGGCCGCTCAATCCGTCGCGCTCGGCAATGGCAAGTGCCGGCGGCATGACCTCGGGCGTGACGTGGGTCATAGTCTCGCGATGCACGTCGCACATGGTGACCGCGGTGACGAGATAGGCGTTGAGCAAGGTCGCGCCGGCGAGCGATAGATGATCGCCGCCGATCACGCTCGATTCGGCGCCCTGCGCCAGGGCGGATGCCAAAGCCGCGATCTGCCCGGTCTCCTCGCCGAGCCGACCGGCGACGGCGCAGGCCAGCGCGTCGAGCAGCAGCGTCTTGCAATGCTCGCGGACGCGCGGCGGAATGTCCTCGTAGCGTAACGCGGCGGCAAATTGCGCCAGTGCTTGAGTTGCTTCCGCTGCCATCTCGACCTCCCGGCTGTTGCGGCCGAAGCGTAGCGGGAAGCGTCGGCGGCTGGCAACGTCGTCAGGGATCAATTGCAACAGATCGGATGGCGGACGTTAATGATTGCAGGCTCACAGCCCAAAACCGGGTTTCCCCTCCCCCGCATCATGCTCTAAAAGCGGCCCCAGCCGGCGCCTGGCGCCCGGCCGTGAGGAGAGCCCATATGCGGCCGAGCCGCCGACAGCCCGACGAACTGCGCCCGGTTTCGCTGGAACGCGGCGTGGTGAAATTCGCCGAAGGCTCGTGTTTCGTGAAATTCGGCGAGACCCACGTGCTGGTCACCGCCACTCTCGAAGATCGCCTGCCGCCGTGGCTCAAGGGCCAGGGCCGCGGCTGGATCACCGCCGAATACGGCATGCTGCCGCGGGCAACGCTGGAGCGCACCCGGCGCGAGGCGTCGGCCGGCAAGCAGAGCGGCCGCACCGTCGAAATCCAGCGGCTGATCGGGCGCAGCCTGCGCTCCGTCGTCGACCTCAAGGCGCTCGGTGAGCGCCAGATCACTATCGATTGCGACGTCATCCAGGCCGACGGCGGCACCCGCACGGCGTCGATCACCGGCGCCTGGATCGCACTCTACGATTGCCTGGCCTGGATGAAGACCCGTGACATGATGCAGATGGACGTGCTGCGCGATCATATCGCCGCCATTTCGTGCGGCGTGCACGGCGGGGTGGCTGTGCTCGATCTCGATTACGCCGAGGATTCGCAAGCCGACACCGACGCCAATTTCGTCCTCACCGGCACCGGCAACATCGTCGAAATCCAGGCCACGGCCGAGAAGACGCCGTTCTCGGAGGAGCAGTTTGCCGCGCTGCTGGCGCTGGCGCGCAAGGGCGTCGCCAAGCTGGTCGACTTGCAGAAGATGGCCGTCGGATGACGGACGATAGGCGACGGACGACAGATAAAAGCCCGGTTGAGCCGCCCTCCATCCGTCCTCCGTCGTCCGTCCTCCGTCGTTCCATCACCGGCCGCCTGGTTATTGCCACCCACAACCCCGGCAAACTCGCCGAGATGCGCGAATTGCTTGCGCCTTACGGCATCGACGCCATATCGGCGGGTGAACTCGATCTGCCGGAACCGGACGAGGACGGCATGAGCTTTCGCGACAACGCGCGCATCAAGGCCGAGGCCGCGGCAAAAGCAACCGGCCTGCCCGCGTTCGCCGACGATTCCGGCCTGGTGGTCGATGCGCTCGACGGCGCGCCCGGAATCCATTCGGCACGTTGGGCCGGGCCGGAAAAGAATTTTCGCCGCGCCATGGAGACGATCGAGGTCAAGCTCTATGAACGCGGCGCGACGGCACCGGAAAAGCGCAAAGCGCATTTCGTCTCGGCGCTGTGCGTGGCGTGGCCCGACGGCCACGTCGAGGATTTCGAGGCCCGGATCGACGGCACGCTGGTCTGGCCGCCGCGCGGCGACAAAGGCTTTGGCTACGATCCGATGTTCCTGCCCGACTGCCACACACGCACTTTTGGCGAAATGTCGAGCGACGAGAAACACGGCCTGCCGCCGCGCGGCAAAGGCCTGTCGCATCGGGCGCGTGCCTTTATGAAACTCGCGGAGGCGTGCCTTGCCCGATAGCGAGCAAGCGGCTTTCGGCGTCTACATTCACTGGCCGTTCTGCCTGTCGAAATGCCCCTATTGCGACTTCAACAGCCATGTGCGCCGCGAGCCGATCGACGAGCCGCGCTTCGTGCGCGCGTTCACGGCCGAGATCGCGGCGACCGCGGCGCGGGTGCCGGACCGCACCGTTTCGACGATCTTCTTCGGCGGCGGCACGCCGTCGCTGATGCAGCCGGCCACGGTTGGCTCGATCCTCGACGCGATCGCAAAACATTGGCGCGTCGCGCCCGGCGTCGAGGTCAGCCTCGAAGCCAATCCGACCAGCGTCGAGGCCACCCGCTTCCGCGGCTATCGCACCGCCGGCGTCAACCGCGTCTCGCTCGGCGTCCAGGCGCTCGACGATCGCGTGCTGGCCGAGCTTGGCCGCATGCACACTTCGCGTGAAGCGCTCGATGCGGTCGGCATCGCGCGCAGCATTTTCGAGCGCTACTCGTTCGACCTGATCTATGCCCGGCCGCGCCAGAACCCGAAAGATTGGGCGGCTGAACTCACACGGGCGCTAGCCGAAGCCGGCGACCACCTTTCGCTCTATCAACTGACCATCGAGGAAGACACGCCGTTTGCCGCGCTTCGTGCGGCGGGCAAGCTTGTCATTCCCGACGACGATCTCGGCCGCGAACTTTACGACACCACACAGGAGGTCTGTGCCGCCCACGGCCTGCCGGCCTACGAGATTTCCAATCACGCGCGGCCTGGCGGCGAATGCCGGCATAACCTCGTCTACTGGCGCGGCCACGAATACGCCGGCATCGGACCCGGCGCCCACGGCCGCCTCGATATCGACGGCACCCGCTACGCCACCGCCACGGAAAAACGGCCGGAAGCCTGGCTGATGCGCGTCGAGGCCAACGGCCACGGCCTCATCACCGACGACCCACTCACCCGCGAGGACATGGCCGACGAGTTCCTGCTGATGGGGCTCCGCCTCGCCGAAGGCATCGATATTGCCCGTTTTCGGGCGGTCTCTGGCCGCTCCCTCGACCCAGCGCGCATCGCCATGCTGCACGAGCACGGACTTGTAGAGACGACGGCCGATGGCCGGCTGCGCGTCACCCTGCCCGGCTTTCCGGTGCTGGACGCAGTTGTTGCCGATCTGGCGGCCTAATAGGCTAAGGCCATCCTTAGCAATTTCGTAGCAGTCCGGGTCAGTTGATAAGCTTGCTTATGATTTCTTCCGGCCTATTTGAGCGCGGCGGGGAGACGTTTCTATGACGGCGGACATAGGACAGTTGCGAACGGCAGCGACCTCGCAGCCCCAGACTTGCGGTTCCCTCGTCACGAGCCGCCGCTTGAAGCGCTTTTTCTGGTCGCCAGATAGTGGCTCACGCAAATGGAAAAGAACGACCTACGTATTGGTTAGGCTCTGATAGGGCATAGAGGCAATTGGAGGCTCGACTAGCCCAAGAACCGGTCAAAATTTAATAAGCTAGCTTATGTTCCGCTGCCGAAACTCTTGGGCGGCGGCGAAATGATCTGCGACCCCGAGGCCGTGACGCGCAAAACCGCGAGCCCGCGCTCGCAGGTGCCGTCACTGCGGAAGCGGAACAGGCCGTCGATGCCGGTAAAGCCCGATGGATTGGTCAGGACCGCCGTGCTGAAGCGCTGCGCCCCTTGCGTCTTCACCAGGGCCGCGATCAGGGCGACCGCGTCGTAGGCAAGCGTCGCGGTGCGACCCGGCTCCTGCTTGTAGCGGGCGCGATAGCGGTCGGCGAAGCCGCGGTAGCCGGCGCCGTCGGGCGCCGCATACCAGCCGCCGTCGAGCAGCGGATTGGAGCTGATGCGGGGATCGTCCCACAGCCCGGTACCGAGCAGCTGGATCTTCTTGAGATTGACGCCGTTGGCCGCAAGGGTCTGGACCACGTCCGGCACGGTGTCGCCGCCGTCGGGGATGAACAGCGCTTCCGCACGGGCCGCCGCCTGGGCGACGGTGCGGATCGGCCCGACGGCCGCGGTCTTGTCGTGGGGATAGTGCTCGAGCGCGACGATCTGGCCGTTGCGCCGCGCCACCGCCTGCTTGAAGGCGGCTTCGACCACGGTGCCGTACGGATTATCCGGGATCAGGGCGGCATAGGAGCGTTTCCCGGTCGAGGCGGCATATTGCACGATGCGATCGACGTCGGACTCCGGCAGGAAGCTCAACAGATAGACGCCCGCGGACGCGACATTGGCGTCGGTCGAAAAGGCGATGACGGGGATGTTGCGCGCCCGCGCCACTTGCCCGACGACGCTGACCGATTGCGCAAACAGCGGCCCGAGGATGATCTCGGCGCCCTGGTCGAGCGCCTGCTGGGCGGCCAACCGCGCCGCCTCGGCGGTGCCGCCGTCATCCATCACCAGGAGCGTGATGTTGGGGGCATTGAACTCGGCGATCGCCATTTCGGCGGCATTGCGCATCGACTGGCCGGCGATGCCAGCATTGCCGCCCGCCGACAGCGGCAGGATGAGGCCGGCCTTGACCTCGCCGGTGCCGATCGTGGCGCCGGGCGGGACCTGGGCGCTTTGCGGCGGCGCCGCCGGCGAAGTGAATGAATTGAGCAGGCTTGAATTGCCGGAGCAGCCCGCCAACAGCGCGCCCACCGTGCTCAGCAGAGCTTTCAGGGCGCGGCGCCGTGATGGCAGACCGGCCGGCGCAGGGCGCGGCATTTCCGCAGACACGGCGGTTCTCCCCTCACGGCAGCCTAAAGCGCCCCCTAAACGAATAGGGCAGCGCCAATCTGTCATTCTGGGGGCGAATAGTTAACTAAATGGAAAGGATAATGAAATCCGAATTGGCCGGAACGGCCCACGATTTAGGTTGGCACACTTCCATTCCGCCAATCAAAAGCTGCCAGAGGCAGAGCAAGGCATTGATCGCAACGGACAGCGAGTGCTTCCGGTCTATTGATCCTATCAAGGGTCTTCGACCGCCGAAGGCGGCGCTTCGCGCCCTTGACAGGATCAATAGACCGGAAGAGGGGCAGCCGTTGCGATCAATGCCGTCCCGCGACCACGTAGACGATCCCTTTGTTTGAGCTTTCATCACGCGCTAGCCATGACGCCCGCGGGTAGCGGCGCTACACTTGTCGCAATGAGCGAAACGCAGCGCCAAAAGCCCGGCCGCGAGCAAACCCGGCACTATGTGGTCGACGGACATCCGACCGACGTCGCGCGGCTCGCTCCGGGGCTGCACATCGTCGCCACCCCGATCGGCAATCTCGGCGACATCACGCTGCGCGCGCTCGCGGCGTTGGCCGGCGCCGACCTGATCGCCTGCGAGGATACGCGGGTGACGCGAAAGCTCCTCGACCGTTACGCCATCGCCACGCCGCTCACGCCCTACCACGACCACAACGCGGCGCAGGCACGGCCGGCGCTGTTGCGCCGGCTTGCCGATGGAGCGGCGATTGCGCTGGTCTCCGATGCCGGCACGCCGCTCATCTCCGATCCCGGATTCAAGCTGGTGCGCGCCGCGCACGAAGCCGGTTACCCGGTGACGACGCTGCCTGGCGCTTCGTCGCTGTTGGCGGCGCTTGCCGTCGCCGGTTTGCCCACCGATCAGTTCTTGTTTGCCGGCTTCCTGCCGCCGAAGGCCACCGCGCGCCGCAGCCGCATTGCCGAGCTCAGCCGCATTCCGGCGACGCTGGTGCTGTTCGAGACCGGGCCGCGGCTGGCCGCGACGCTCATCGATCTCGCGGCAGGTCTCGGGCCCCGGGAAGCAACTATCTGCCGCGAGCTGACCAAGCTGCATGAGGAAATCCGGCGCGGCGATCTCGTGACGCTTTCGCAAAACTGCGCCGGCAGCGAATTGCGCGGCGAGATTGTCCTGGTGATCGGGCCACCACCGGCGCCAGTGGAAGTGAGCTTGAGCGACGCCGACGCCTTGCTGCGCCAGGCGCTGGGCCGCGTCTCGCTGAAAGATGCCGTCGGCGAAGTGGCCGGCGTCACCGGCC
Organism: Xanthobacteraceae bacterium; assembly: GCA_050010715.1. Taxonomy (GTDB): domain Bacteria; phylum Pseudomonadota; class Alphaproteobacteria; order Rhizobiales; family Xanthobacteraceae; genus BOG-931. The sequence goes on from JBEKKM010000006.1 coordinate 17,242, forward strand.
TGCCGCGCCGCGAGCTCTATCAACGCGCGCTTGAGCTGGCGAAGGACACCGATCATGGCGCGCCGCGCTGAGCCGCTCGGTCCGGCCAAATCCACGCCGCGCCCGGAACGCGTCGCGGCCTTCCGACTCGGCCTATCGGCGGAGAGCCGCGCCGCCATGCTGCTGATCGCCAAGGGCCACCGCATCGCGGCGCGGCGCTTCAAAACCCCGGTCGGCGAAATCGACATCGTGGCGCGGCGGCGTCGCGACCTGGTCTTTGTCGAGGTCAAGGCCCGCGACATCCTCGACGCCGCGGCGGAAGCGGTGACCGAGCGCACCAAGCAGCGCATTATCGCCGCCGCCGAATTTTGGCTGGCCAGCCACCCCGACGATGCGCAAAGCTTTATCCGCTTCGACGTCATCCTGGTGGCGCCCGGAAAACTGCCGCGGCACATCGCCAATGCGTTCGATGCCAGCCGTTGAACCGCGCAGCCAGCGGTAGCGGCGGCGGCAAAAATTGCGTAGACCCATGCTCCGACCCACCGCCACACCGACCCCGATCCGCCGATGCGCCTGAACGTCGCCGTGCAAATGGATCCGATCGAGCGGATCAATATCCGCGGCGATTCGACCTTCGCGCTGCTCTTGGAAGCGCAAAAACGCGCCCATCCGCTGTCCTATTACACGCCCGACCGCCTGAGCCTGCGCGATGGCAAAGTGTCGGCCACGGTGCGGCCGCTGGTGGTGCGCGATGTCGCCGGCGACCATGTCACGCTGGGCGAGCCGCGCCATGTCGACCTCGCATCGTTCGACGTGGTGCTGCTGCGCCAGGATCCGCCGTTCGACCTCGCCTATATCTCCTCGACCCACATGCTCGAGCGCATCCATCCGAAAACGCTGGTGGTCAACGATCCGGGCCACGTGCGCAACGCGCCGGAGAAAATCTTCGTCACCGAATTTCCCGATCTGATGCCACCGACCTTGCTCACCCGCGACCTCGACGCGATCAAAGCTTTTCGTGCCGAGCAGGGCGACATCGTCATGAAGCCGCTCTATGGCAAAGGCGGCGAGGCGGTGTTTCGGCTGGCGCGTGAGGACCTCAATTTCGGATCGCTGTACGATCTGTTCGCCACCATGTTCCGCGAGCCGTGGGTGGTGCAAAAGTTTCTCCCCGCGATAAAGGACGGCGATAAGCGCATCATCCTGGTCGACGGCGAGTTCGCCGGCGCGGTCAACCGGGTGCCGGCGCCGGACGACCTGCGCTCCAACATGGTGCGCGGCGGCGTGCCCAAGGCCACCGATCTCACCGAACGCGAGCGCGAAATCTGCGCGCGGCTTGGACCGGCGCTGCGCGAGCGCGGGCTACTCTTTGTCGGCATCGACGTGATCGACGGCTTCTTGACGGAAATCAACGTCACCTCCCCCACCGGCATCCGCGCGGTGAAGAATCTCGGTGGCGCCGATATTGCGGCGCTGGTCTGGGATGCGATCGAGGCGAAGCGAACTTGATTGCGTTTACTTTTTGGCCGTTTTCTCCAGAAGATCGGGAACCAGGCGTTCTAGGAATCCTGCGGCAAAGCCAGCCAGCAGCGACAACTGCCACGAAATCAGCCCGGCATTGAACTTCATATTGCCAACTTGAACTTGCGACAGAACGCCCGTGCCCAAAATCAGATAAAGCACGGCTGCGCAAATGACCCCGATCAGAATACGAAGCCAAGCGTCAATGCGGATGCTTTTATTGTCGCCGTCCGTCGCAACCGAGCGGGTCCGCACCGAGATCGCGATTGACAGCAAAGCACCGAGTGCGCCGGCCGCCGCAGCCAACAGGAGGTGCCCTAATGTCGACCAAGCCTTCGTGAAAGTGACGCCGCCGAAATATAGAAACGCCGCTGACGCTATGATCAAAGCGATTGCTGCGGATGCGGCATACGGCCACGCCTGATTAATGTAAATGTTGCGACCGTCGGAGCCACGGATAATCTGCACTTCCTGAATGGCACCTTCCAGTGTTTCTTTGGCCACATCGATCTGGTGCTCGAGGCCAAGTCGGAAGGCCTCGGCGATCTGCGCATAGTAGCGATTCTTGTTGGCGATCTCCGGTAACAGAAACTGCAGTTTATTTCGCAGCGGTATCACATCCGCAACATCGGCGATCTGTTTGTCAGCCGTCGCGGGGTCGTCCGCATACTGGACACGGACTTCCCTATCGGCATCCATATCGGCATCGTTGGTTGTGCAATAGATCACGTAGCGTTCGCGTTTGAAATAGATTTCGGCGATCGTTCGACCGGATCCGTCGAGATCGCCGATTTTAAAACTCGCGCATGTAGTTGCAACCGCTTTCGGCGCGGGTGGGTCGCGAAGCGGAACGACCTTCTTGGCATCGCCGCCGGCTGGTTGTTGATCGGCGCCCTTGGCCGCTTCCACTTCCGGATTCAACTCGGACATTGCGCCCTCCCTGTGATTGACCCCTATAGCCCGTGCGGACTACCTCGGCCCCAGAATACTGTCAGTGGTTGTATGCCACAACCTCTCCCACTGGGCGGCGAGTTAATTCTGTAACCGTCGTTAATTCACGCGTTCGCCGCCGCGGCGTTTACGCCTCGATCCAGAATAGGCGACCAACCCAGCGGAGTTTGTGTGATCTGGAACCGGCCAAACTACCCGTTAGACTGGCCGCTCAATTTGGCCAACGACACGGAGAGCTTTCATGCTCGCGACCGGCAGCGAAAAGCTCGAACGCATGCGCGATGGCCGCGTCGTCTATATCGGCGCCGAGCGGGTCGACGACGTCACCGCCCATCCCGCCTTCCGCAACGGCGCGCGCACCATCGCTGCGCTCTACGACCTCAAGGCCGATCCGGCCAAGCGCGACCTGTTCACCTTCGAGGACAACGGCGAGCGCATCGGCCTGCAATGGCTGCGCTGCCGCGGCCGCGAGGATTTGGCGCGGCGCATGCGCGCCATGAAGGCGATCGCCGACGCCAGTTACGGCCTGATCGGGCGCTCGCCCGACCACGTCGCCGGCCTCATTACCGGGCTGGCGATGCGGCCGCAATTGCTCAACGACCTGATACCCGGCTTCGGCGACAACCTCATGCGTTTCTATGAGCGCGCCCGCACCAACGATCTCTATCTGTCGTTCGCGGTAACGCCGCCGTCCGGCATCCGCGACCGCGAAATCTATACCGGCGTGGTGCGCGACGATCCAACCTTGCAGGTGGTAAGCGAAGACGATTCCGGCGTCGTCGTGTCAGGCATGAAGATGCTGGCGACCGGCGCGATTTTTGGCGACGAGGTCTATATCGGCAATCTCACGGCCATCGACGACAAGCGCCAAAGCGAGAGCATCACCGCTGCGATCCCCAACAACGCGCCCGGCGTCTCGTTCTGGGCGCGCGAGCCTTACGAGCGTCACGCCCGGCAGGAGGCCGATTATCCGCTCAGCTATCGCTTCGACGAGAACGACGCGGTGCTGGTGTGCGACCGCGTCAAGATTCCGTGGGAGCGGGTTTTTCTGCACAACAACGGCGCCTGGTCGCGCCGCATCTATATCGAGACGCCGGCCAACGTTTATCAGAACCAGCAGTCCAACATCCGCTTCTGGGCCAAGATGGGGCTGATCGTCGGGCTGGCGAGCCGCATGTGTCAGGCCAACGGCGTCGACAAGGTGCCGGCCGTGCGCGAGACGCTGGGCCGCCTCGCCGCCCTCGAAGCCACCATCGGCGGCCTGGTCAACGGCCAGATCGAGGCGTGCGAGAACTGGCCAGAAGGTTTTGTGACGCCGAACCGGCGCATGGTCTACGCCACGCTCAATTGGTGCCAGGAGCACCACACCGAAATCATCGACACGCTGCGCACTCTCGCCGGCGCCGCGCCGCTGCAGATGCCGGCCTCTATCGACCTCGTCGCCGACCCGCAGCTCAAGGACCGCTTCGAGCGCTGGTGGGGCACGGCCAGCATGCAGGCCGGCGCGCGCTACAAACTCTACAAGCTCGTTTGGGACCTGATTGGCTCGGAATTCGCCGGCCGCCACATGCTCTACGAGAAATTCTACGCCGGCAATTCGATCATCGTGCGCAACCAGAGCGACCGCGAGGCGCCGTGGGAGAAGTTTCATGGGATCGTTGACGGGCTGCTGGACGCCGTAGCGATGCCGGACGTTTCTTAGCGCGCCGGTACCGGCGCTGCCGCGCCGATGATCGCGCCCGACGATTTCCGCACGGTCAGAATCGCCAGCGCCGCGATGATGCACAGCGCGCCGGCGACGAAGAACGCCGGCAGATAGGTATCGAACAGCGTGCGCGTCAGGCCGGCGCCAAACGCAGCGCTGGCGGCGCCGATCTGGTGGCCGGCAAAAATCCAGCCGAACACCATGCCGGCCTTTTCCCGGCCGAAGCGGTCGGCGGTGAGCTTGACCGTCGGCGGCACGGTGGCGATCCAGTCGAGGCCGTAGAACATCGCGAACAACGACAGGCCGTAGAACGTGAAGTCGGTGAACGGCAGATAGAGCAGCGACAGCCCGCGCAAGCCGTAATACCAGAACAGCAGCCAGCGATTGTCGAAGCGGTCGGACAGCCAGCCGGACCCGATGGTGCCGATGAAATCGAAGATGCCCATCATCGCCAGCACGCTGGCCGCGGTCACCGCCGGCAGCCCGTAGTCGTGGCACAGCGTGACGAAATGGGTTTGGATCAGGCCGTTGGTGCTGCAGCCGCAGACGAAAAACGTGCCGAACAGCACCCAGAAGATCGGCGTGCGGGCGGCTTCCTTCAGCACCACGAGCGGCGACATTAGCAGCGCGACGAGGCCGACGCCCGCGACCGGCGGGGGCGATACGGTGCGCTCGCCATAAAGCGGCAGCCCAAGATCGCTCGGCCGGTCGCGCATCAAGGTGAAGGCGACGACACCGGCGAACGCCAACATGCAGCAAACGACGACCAGCGCGATCCGCCAGCCGTAACTCGTCGCGATCTGCGCGATCAGCGGCAGGAACACCAGTTGCCCGGTGGCATTGCTGGCCGCGAACAGGCCCATGACCAGGCCGCGGCGGTGATTGAACCAGCGCGTCGCCACCGTCACCGCAAGCACCATGGCGGTGAGCCCGGTGCCGATGCCGACGACGATGCCCCACAGCAGAATGAGCTGCCACACCTGCGTCATCGCCAGCGACGCCAGCATGCCGGCCGAAATCAGGATGACGGCAGAGACCATCACGGCGCGCACGCCGAACCGGTTCATGAAGGCGGCGGCGAACGGGCCGAACAATCCGAACAGCATCAGCCGCAGCGCCAGCGCCGACGAAATCTGCTCGGTGTTCCAGCCGAATTCCTTTTCCAGCGGCACGATGAGCACGCCGGGCGTGCTCATCGCCGCGGCGGTGACGATCGTGGTGAGGAAGGTGACCGCGACGATGACCCAGCCGTAATGGATGTTACGGCGCTCGAGCACGGCGGCGAGGGCGGAGGACACCATGGTTGCAATCCATTTCGTCGGCTTGAGAATGCCGTTCTAGATGACCGCCATCATGTAGCGCTTGCTTGTCGATGACGACAGTCCGTCCCGGCACGTCCAAGGCGGTTCGTCCCGACCGGGTAGGGCCGCAACCAGGAGGCATTTTGTTCTCTAAATGTTCTTGAAGTGGCCGCGGGGTTTCTGGACTTTACAAACTTGTCAACTCCCTAATCCCCAGTGGCCGCGAAGTTCCGTTAGGCTGCGCATAGGGCAGGGGCTGCCATGGTCCAGCGCGTCTCCACAGTTGCGTTCGAAGGCATCGAGGTCCGGCCGGTCGATGTTCAGGTCCAGGTCGCGGCCGGGTTGCCGGCGTTCAACGTCGTCGGCCTGCCCGACAAGGCTGTTTCCGAAGCGCGCGAGCGGGTGCGCTCGGCGCTGACTGCCTCAGGTCTCGCGCTGCCGTCACGCCGCATCACCATCAATCTCGCGCCGGCCGACCTGCCCAAGGAAGGCAGCCACTACGACCTGCCGATCGCGCTCGGCCTGATGGCCGCCATCGGCGCCATCCCGCACGACGCGCTGGCGGGCTTCACCGTGCTCGGCGAGCTCGGTCTCGACGGCTCCATCGCGCCCGTCGCCGGCGTGTTGCCCGCCGCCATCGGCGCCAATGCGCGCGGCGAAGGCTTGATGTGCCCGGCGGCGTGCGGGCCGGAAGCCGCCTGGGCGAGTCCCGAGATCGAAATCATCGCGGCGTCTTCGCTCATCCAGCTCGCCAACCATTTCAAGGGCACCCAGGTGCTGTCGCGGCCGCAGCCAAAGATCCTCGAAGTGGATGGCCCGGCGCTCGACCTCGCCGATATCAAGGGCCAGGAAAGCGCCAAGCGCGCGCTCGAAGTCGCGGCGGCCGGCGGCCACAATCTGCTGATGGTCGGACCACCCGGCGCGGGAAAATCGATGCTGGCGGCGCGGCTGCCGACCATTCTGCCGCCGCTGGTGCCTTCCGAACTGCTCGAAGTCTCCATGGTCGCCTCCATCGCCGGCGAGATCAAAGGCGGCGCGCGCTGAGACAGCTACATAATTCCGGAATTCCAACCGCAGGCACTCGACTCGCTCCGTCAGCCGCTTGAAACCGGCGAAGTTTCCATTGCCCGCACCAATCATCGCGTCACCTATCCGGCGCGCTTCATGCTCGTCGCAGCAATGAATCCATGCCGCTGCGGCCGCGCCAGCGAACCCGGCTTTACCTGCAGCCGCAGGCCCAACACACGTTGCGTCGCCGACTATCAGACGCGGATTTCAGGCCCGCTGATCGACCGCATCGACTTGCACATCGAAGTGCCGGCGGTGACCGCCGCCGATCTCATCTTGCCACCGCCCGCCGAAGGCAGCCGCGAAGTGGCCGAGCGCGTGGCGCTCGCCCGCGAGCGGCAAGTCGCCCGCTACGCCGCGATCGGCCTGCCCCATGTCCGCAGCAATGCGGCGGTGTCGAGCGCGGTGCTGGAAGACGTGGCGCGGCCGGACGCCAGCGGGATGACGCTTTTGCGCGACGCTGCCGACGCCATGCGGCTCTCGGCCCGCGGCTATCATCGCGTGCTGCGCGTGGCGCGCACGCTGGCTGATCTCGATGGCGCGGAGAAAGTCGGCCGCGTGCATCTCGCCGAGGCGTTGTCGTATCGGGCGCTGGCGGATGAGGTTCGGCGCGCGGCGTAACTAAGACATAGCTGAGAGGCCTTAGAAAGCGACCTTGATCGCATGGACAGCACTCTGTTCGTGTTGATGAGCTTGGCAAGGACGGCGCCACCAGCGCGGTTACACGCGTCTTTGACGCGCTATGGCGCCGCCGCCTCCGGCGGTCTACGATCCTTGACAAGTTCATCAACGCGAACAACCAGCATCCGTGCGATCAAGGTCGCCATCTGCTCGGCGTAAGATCGACCAATCGATCACGCCCTCGCCATTGACTGCTATTCCGTAACCGCCGACTCTCGCAGTGATTCGCGACCCCTGTTTGCGCGTTCGGCGTCGCGCGAGCCCGCCATGACCAATCCGTCCCGCAAGCTCGCTTTCGTTACCGCCGCGACCGATCACGGCACCTTCATCGTGAATCGGTTCGATCAGATGATTGTCAACGGCAATCAAGGCTACGGCGTCGGGCTGCAGCTCCTGGAGAACGCCCACTACGATCCCGATGAAGTCAATCTGTTGCTGCGCGCGCTGGATTTGCGCCGGCAATGCTACGGCGACGGCGTGGTTGCGATCGATTGCGGCGCCAATGTCGGGGTCCACACCATCGAGTGGGCGAAACACATGACCGCCTGGGGTGCCGTGCTGGCGATCGAGGCCCAGGAGCGCATCTATTATGCCCTGGCCGGCAATATCGCGATCAACAATTGCTTCAACGCCCGCGCCATTCACGCTGCGGTATCGGATCGCGCCGGCACGATGAAAATCCCGGTGCCGAATTATTTCGCCGCCGCAAGCTTCGGCAGCCTCGAACTCAAGCCGCGCGACGGCGCCGAATTCATCGGCCAGGCCATCGATTACTCCGAGAGCAAGATGGTCGAACTGCCGACGGTCAGTCTCGATTCACTCAGTCTTGGCCGCATCGACCTGATAAAAATCGATATCGAAGGAATGGAAATGGAAGCCTTGGCCGGCGCCACACAGTGCATCGGCAACCTGCGCCCGATCCTGCTGATCGAGACCATCAAGAGCGACAAGAAGGCCATCGCCGCCTGGCTGGACAATCTCGGTTACACGGTGCTGGACATCGGCATAAATTTTTTCGCCATCCACTCGACCGACAAATGTCTTCCCCACATCAAGATGGCGAACCCTGCGGCGGCTTAAGCTTCACCCGGCGCCGTTGGCAACGCTGCCGCCGCGCATGCCGATCGCGGACAAAAATTCCTGCCGGGTCTCGGCGTGATCGCGGAACACGCCGAGCATGCGGCTGGTCACCATAGTGACGCCGGGCTTGTGCACGCCGCGCGTGGTCATGCACTGGTGCGTGCCCTCGGTGACCACGGCGACGCCGTGGGGCTTTAGCACCGCATCCAGGCAGGCCGCGATCTCCGCCGTCATCTTCTCCTGGATCTGCAGCCGTCGCGCGTAAACATCGACCAGCCGCGCCAGCTTGGAAATGCCGACCACGCGATTGCGCGGCAGATAGCCGATATGCACGCGGCCGATGATCGGCGCGATGTGGTGCTCGCAATGGGACTCGAAGCGGATGTCGCGCAGCACGACAACCTCGTCATAGCCGCCGGTCTCCTCGAAGGTGCGCTTGAGATATTCGCGCGGGTCGTCGTTGTAGCCGGCGAACCACTCCTCATAGGCGCGCGCCACGCGCGCCGGCGTGGCGCGCAGCCCCTCGCGGTCGGGATCGTCGCCGGCCCAGCGGATCAGCGTGCGGATCGCGGACTCGGCCTCGGCGCGCGACGGCCGGGCCGGGCCGGCGGCTTTTGTGCGCGCGCGCTTGGAACTCGTCACTTTAGCCATTCTGTCATCTCCGGCCGCAATCCATACACGAACCAAGTCAATGGGACCAAGTTTATGGGTCGAAATCGATAGGTTCGGGCCGATGTTAACAAAGCATCAACCTTCCCTCCAATCGCCCTGAACCCGCATTGCTGACTGCAAGGGATGCGCAACACTCATAGGTCAAATTGCCCGTGTCACGTCGATAAACCAGGCATGAGCGCGGCGTCGCCTTTAGCCGCGACCAACCGGCCGAGCGGGGATTGGGACCATGCTCCCGCGCGTCACCCTCCTGAAACCCGCCATCATCACCCGCCGGCTGTTCTCCCTCGTCGTCCGCGCCGTCGTGGTTACGACAATGTCGTTCGGCATCGCGTTCGGCTTCCTGTCGGGAACGATATCGCAGGGAGACCACTACGATCCGAATGCTTTTGCCATCGGCGTCGCCGCCTTGTTCGGCGCCGCATGCGGGGCGATGGGTCTCCTGATTTCCCGCATCCGCCAGATGAAGGCGGAGCTGCGGCGCCTTGAATCTCATCTCGAGGAAGCTTCCGACCGCAACTGGGAGATCAGCGAGGCGCAGGAGCGCGCCAAAAGCTTCTTCGAGGCCCAAGGTGACGTCATCGTGCGCCGCGACGGCGGCGGCGTCATCACCTATGCCAACGATGCGTTCTGCGCGCTGGCCGGACGCGCGCGCGAGGAATTGTTGGCGACCACCTTCGCGCTGCCGGTGGAGATCCAAGGCGACATTGCCAACCTCGCCGACGGCACGCGCGTACACGACCAGAAGATCGCCGCACCGGGCGGCGCGCGCTGGATCGCCTGGCGCGAGGTCTCGGTGCGCGTTGACGGCGGCAGCGAAGTGCAAAGCGTCGGCCGCGACATGACCGACCGGGTGATGGCGGAGCGCGCGCTCGCCGACGCCCGCGATCAGGCGGAAGCGGCAAGCCGCGCCAAGTCACGGTTCCTGGCGATGGTCTCGCACGAGATCCGCACCCCGCTCAACGGCATCCTCGGCATGGCCGACCTGCTCGGCGATACGCTGCTGTCGCCGGAGCAGACCACCTATCTGCACGCCATGAAGACATCGGGCGACACGCTGTTGTCGTTCATCGAGGAAATGCTCGATCTCGCCAAGATCGAAGCCGGACGGCTCGACCTCGAGGCGCGGCCTTTCGCGCTTTCAGCCTTCGTCGAAGAAGCTGTCGAATTGCTCGGTCCGCGCGCCCAGGCCAAGGGACTGGAAATCTGCTGCTATGTCGACGAGCGCCTGCCGGCGCGCGTGGTCGGCGATGCGGCGCGGTTGCGCCAAGTGTTGTTCAACCTCGCCGGCAACGCTATCAAATTTACGGAGCTTGGCGGCGTCTCGATCATCGTCGAGCCGGACGCGCGGCCTGACGCGATCGCGATCTCGGTGCGCGACACCGGTATCGGCATTTCGGCGGAAGACCAGGCGCGCATCTTCCTCGAATTCGAGCAGGCCGACGGCAGCTCGACGCGCAAGTTCGGCGGCACCGGCCTCGGGCTCACCATTTCAAAACGCATCGTCGAGCGCATGGCGGGCTCCATCGCGGTCGAGAGCGCGCCCGGCGAAGGCTCGACGTTCCGCGTCAGCCTGCCGCTACCGCGCGTCGGCGAACACGACGAAGCCGCGGTCGCGATCCCCGACCTTGCCGGCAACGATATTCTCATCGTCGCGCCGGCGGCGATCGAAGCGTCGCTGTTGGCGCGGCGCCTGCAGCGCTGGGGAGCACGGACCACCATCGTTCCCGATGCGAGCGTTGCGGCAGCCATTTTGCCGGAGCAGATTTGGAGCGCCGTGCTGGTCGATCACACGCTCGGTACCACGGCGAGTGAAGCGCTCGCCCGCATGACTGCGGTCATTCCTCGCCGCATCGTGCTGGTGACGCCCGCCATGCGCACCGAGCTCGCAAGCCTCAAGGACGCTGGATTTACCGGCTATTTGATCAAGCCGGTACGCGCCGTCTCGCTCGCCGCGCGCTTCGCGCCGGACGATGCCTTCGATCCCGGCGCCGCGAGCGAGATCGCGGAAACGCCGAGCCAAGCGCGTTCCGGTAGGGGGCTTTCGATCCTGGTCGCCGAAGACAACGAGATCAACGCGCTCTTGGCGCGCGCGCTCCTGGTCAAGCTCGGCCATCGTCCGACCATGGCCGAAAGCGGCGCTGCGGCGATCGAGAGCTGGCTTGCCGCGCGGGCGGGCGGGGCACCTTACGATTGTGTGCTCATGGATCTGCACATGCCGGGCATGGACGGGCTGGAAGCGACCCGCCGCATCCGCGCCATCGAGGCCGAGCACGACGGCTCGCATACGCCGATCATCGCGCTCACCGCCAATGTCTCTGTCGAAGATCGCGACGCCTGTCTTGCCGCCGGCATGGATGGTTTTTTGTTCAAGCCGCTCGACCGCGAACGGCTTGCTGCCGTGCTGGCCGCGTCCAGCGCTTCGGCGCTTGCTGCCTAACAGCTAGAGCCGCCGTAGCGCCACCTCATCGACCTGGTGGCTTTCGCCCTTCTTCAAGATCAAGTGCGCGCGCTGCCGTGTCGGTAAAATGTTCTCGTGCAGATTGACGAGATTGATGCGATTCCAGATCGACGTCGCGGTGACGACCGCCTCCTTGTCGGAGAGTTGCGCATAGCGGTGGAAATAGGATTTTGGGTCGGCGAAGGCGGTGCCGCGCAAGGTCAGGAACCGGCTGACATACCACGACAGCAGCACATCCTCCGCAGCATCGAGATAGATCGAGAAATCGAAAAAGTCGGAGACGAACGGCACCGCCTTGCCGTCCTTGGGCAGGCGCCCGGCTTGCAGCACATTGAGGCCTTCGACGATCAAGATGTCCGGCCGCTCGATCTCGATCCACTGGTTCGGGATCACGTCGTAGATCAAGTGCGAATAGACCGGCGCACGAACCGGATGCAGTCCGGCCTTGATGTCGGAGAGAAAGCGCAACAGCGCCGGCAGATCATAGCTTTCCGGAAAGCCCTTTTTCTCCATCAGGCCTTCGCGGTCGAGCACTGCATTCGGATAAAGGAAGCCATCGGTGGTGATGAGGTCGACCTTCGGCACGTTCGGCCAGCGCGCCAAGAGCGCCTGCAGCACGCGTGCCGTGGTCGATTTGCCGACGGCGACGGAGCCGCCGACGCCGATGATGAAGGGTACTTTGGCGTCTTCGGTGCCGAGAAATCCCTGCTGCGCGCGAAACAGATTTTGCGTCCCGGCGACGTACAGCGACAATAGGCGCGACAGCGGCAGATAGATGTCGACGACCTCCGACATGTCGAGCCGGTCGTGCATCGAACGCAGCCGAGCGACTTCCGCCGGCTCAAGCGTCATCGGCGTATCGCGGCGCAGCGTCGCCCATTCGGCGCGGGAGAACACGCGGTATGGCGAAACGTCCTGCTCGGTGCGCTGCTCCATTGACGTGCTGAGCCTGTGCCTAGCCGCTCTTGCGCGCCGCCTTCTCGTCGAGGCCCGACTGCCGGGTGCGGGCACCGAGCTCGGCCTCGACCTCGGCGAGCGTGATGCCGCGGGCATGGAGCACGACCAGGAGATGGTAGAGCACGTCGGCGGCTTCGCCGATGACGCGCTCGCGGTCCTCGCCGACCGCGGCAATCGCCGCCTCGACCGCCTCCTCGCCGAGCTTTTTGGCGCAATGCGCTATGCCGCGATCGAGCAATTTGCGCGTGTAGGACACGTCGGCGCTGGCCAGGGCGCGCGCCTGGACGCGCTTTTCGAGGTCGTTGAGCGTGAATGTTTGGGCCATTTGCGTTGTTAGGCGTCCATTTGGGCGTTCCTTAGCATCTTCACGCCAAGGCGGGGAGAGGCGATCAGGGATCGAGCCGAACCGGCAGGCCGGCCCGGGCCATATAATCCTTGGCCTGACGCACGGAATATTCGCCGAAGTGAAAGATCGACGCCGCCAGCACCGCGCTGGCATGGCCGTCGCGGATGCCCTCGACCAGGTGATCGAGATTGCCGACGCCGCCCGAGGCGATGACCGGTACGGTGACCGCGTCGGAAACGGCGCGGGTCAGCGCGATGTCAAAGCCCCGCCGGGTGCCGTCGCGGTCCATCGAGGTGAGCAGGATTTCGCCGGCACCGAGCGCGACCACCTCGCGGGCATAAGCGACGGCATCGATGCCGGTCGGATTGCGGCCGCCATGGGTGAAGATGTCCCAGCGGTCCGCCTCGCCCGGCTGCGACACTTTCTTGGCATCGATGGCGACCACGATGCACTGGTCGCCGAATTTTTCCGCCGCTTCCTTGACGAACGCGCGCCGCGACACCGCCGCCGTGTTGATCGACACCTTGTCGGCGCCCGAAGTCAGCAGCGCGCGGATGTCGTCGATGGTGCGCACGCCGCCTCCGACCGTGAGCGGCATGAAGCAGGCTTCCGCCGTGCGCCGCACCACGTCGAGCATGATGCCGCGGTTCTCGTGGCTCGCGGTGATGTCGAGGAAGGTGAGCTCGTCGGCGCCGGCTTCGTCATAAGCGATCGAGGCCGCGACCGGATCGCCGGCGTCGCGCAGATTGACGAAATTGACGCCCTTGACGACGCGGCCGTCTTTCACGTCGAGGCAGGGGATGACGCGGACCTTGAACATGTCAGACTGTTGCCCGAGTGCCACGCAGCACGGCGAGCGCCTCCGCCGCGTCGAGCCTGCCGTCATAGAGCGCGCGGCCGGCGATGGCGCCCGCGAGTTTTTGCGCGCGCGGCGCCAATAAACCCCGTATGTCATCGATCGAGGCGAGACCGCCCGAGGCGATCACCGGAATCGAGACCGCGTCGGCGAGTGCGATGGTGGCATCGAGATTGAGCCCCTTGAGCATGCCGTCGCGGCCCACGTCGGTGTAGATGATCGCGGCGACGCCGGCGTCCTCGAAGCGCCGCGCGATGTCGAGCGCGGACAATTCCGATGTCTCGGCCCAGCCTTCGACCGCGACCTTGCCATCGCGTGCATCTAGTCCGACGGCGATGCGGCCCGGATGGGCGCGCGCAGCTTCCTTGACCAACGCCGGGTCGCGCACCGCCGCGGTGCCGATGATGACGCGGGCCACACCCTTGCCGAGCCAGCCATCGATGGTGGCGCGGTCGCGGATGCCGCCGCCGAGCTGCAGCGGAATCTTTACGGCGCTCAGAATGCTTTCGACCGCCGCCGCATTCATCGGCTTGCCGGCGAAGGCGCCGTCGAGATCGACGATGTGGAGATAATCAAAACCTTGGCTTTCGAACGCGCGCGCCTGCGCCGCCGGATCGCGGTTGAACACGGTCGCGCGCGCCATGTCGCCTTGTTGCAGGCGCACGGCGAGCCCTTCCTTGAGATCGATGGCGGGAAACAGGATCACGGCACGAATATAATCACGGATTCCACTGCAGAAAGTTCGCAATCAGCGCCAGCCCGAGCTTCTGGCTCTTTTCGGGATGGAATTGCGTGCCGAAAATGTTGTCGCGCGCCACGATCGCGGTCACGGCGCCGCCATACTCGGCATCGGCCACCAGATCGCCGCGCTGCGCCGGATTGAGCTGATACGAGTGCACGAAATAGGCATGCCGGCCCTGCGGACCGAAAGTCAGGCCCTCAAGCATTGGGTGCGGCCGCACCACATTGAGCGTGTTCCAGCCCATATGCGGGATTTTCAAGTTCGGATCGCTCGGCTCGATGCGATCGACCTCGCCGGCGATCCAGCCCAAGCCCTCGGTGACCTCGTATTCGCGCCCGCGCTCGGCCAACAGTTGCATGCCGACGCAGATGCCGAAGAACGGCCGGCCCTTTCGGCGCACCGCTTCTTCCAGCGCCGCTACCATGCCGTCCACCGCGTCGAGGCCGCGTCGGCAGTCGGCGAAGGCGCCGACGCCCGGCAGCACCACGCGCTCGGCGTTCGCCACCACCGCGGGATCGTTGGTCACCACGATGGGCTGGCCGAGGCCAGCCTCGTGCGCGGCGCGTTCGAACGCCTTTGCGGCCGAGTGCAAATTGCCGGAGCCGTAATCGACGATCGCCACGCTCATCGCGGCGCTCCCGGCTCGGGGAAAAGGCCGATGATACCGGACCCGGGCGGCCCACGCCGGATCGGCGCCGCAGACACAGGTCCGGGCGTTGGCGCGTGCGGTGCGCCGGACGGCGAATTTTTTCGCTGCAGCCAGGCATCAAAGAAGCGCCGCTCGGCGTCCTCAAGATCGTCGCCGCTGACGACGCCGAGAGTTTTCCAGCCGCGCCGGTTCAGCGTGAAACGGCGCAAGGTGCCGGCCTCGAACCCGACCAGGAGGCCAAGGAGAATTCCGATGAGGCTCGCGGCGACGGCCGGCGCACCGGACAGCCTCACCGGAATTTCGATCGCGGCCACTACCACGATATAGCCGATCAGCACCAGCCACATCCGGTGCCGCAGCATCCACAGCGGCGCGAACAGGAAGGCCCACCACGAGAAGCCGTCGCGCACGAACGCGAAGCGTTCCACGTCGGGCGCGGCTGCGCCGGCCCGCAAGGGCGGCTCGTGCACGGTGTAGACGGACATAGCCGGTTCTCGTTTTTCAGCCTCGTCCTTCACGTAAGGCGAGGGACGCAACAATCAATTGCCGAGGGTGCCTTTGGTCGAGGGCACCTCGTTCGCGGCACGCGGATCGATGGCCACCGCCGCCCGCAACGCCCGCGCCAGACCCTTGAAGCAGGATTCGGCAATATGGTGATCGTTGCTGCCGTAAAGGGTGGCGACGTGCAGCGTCACGCCCGCGTTCACGGCGAAGGCCTGGAACCATTCCTGCACCAGCGCGGTATCGAAAGCGCCGATCTTGGCGCGCACGAACTCGACCTTGAAAACCAGGAACGGCCGGCCGGAAATGTCGATGGCGACCCGGGTCAGCGCCTCGTCCATCGGCAGGTGGACATCGGCATAACGCGTGATGCCCTTCATGTCGCCCAAGGCCTGCTTCAAAGCCTGGCCGAGCGCGATGCCGACGTCTTCGGTGGTGTGATGCTGGTCGATATGCAGATCGCCCTTGGCTTTGACGGTGAGATCAATGCGCGAGTGCCGCGCCAACAGGTCCAGCATGTGGTCGAGGAAGCCGATGCCGGTCGCGATCGACGACGCGCCGGTGCCATCGAGATCGACCGCGACCTCGACGTCGGTTTCCTTGGTGGTCCGTTTCACGGACGCCTTGCGCATGAAGCCCTCGTAATTTGCGCGCCTTTTATCAGGGCTTGGTCCGCTGCGCCAATGTCCCGTGCATTTGCATTGCCGCCGGCCAACTCCTAAATCATGCCTGAAACGAAGGTTTTCCAGGGCATGCAATCCTCAGAATCCGGCCAATCCGGCCTCTGGCACGGCACCACCATTCTGACCGTCCGCAAGGGCGGCGTGGTAGCGGTCGGCGGCGATGGCCAGGTCACGATCGGCCAGACCATCGTCAAGGCCAACGCCAAGAAGGTGCGCCGGCTCGGCAAGGGCGAGGTGATCGGTGGCTTTGCCGGCGCCACCGCCGACGCCTTCACCCTGTTCGAGCGGCTGGAGTCGAAGCTCGAGCAATATCCCGGCCAGCTGACCCGCGCCGCGGTCGAGCTTGCCAAGGACTGGCGCACCGATCGTTATCTGCGCCGGCTCGAGGCCATGATGATCGTCGCCGACAAGGACGTGTCGCTGGTGCTCACCGGAACCGGCGACGTGCTTGAGCCGGAGGCCGGCATCGTCGGCATCGGCTCCGGCGGCAATTATGCGCTGGCCGCGGCGCGCGCGCTTGTCGACGGGCCGCTCGATGCCGAGGCCATCGTGCGCAAGTCGCTCGACATCGCGGCGGATATTTGCGTCTACACCAACCGCAATGTCACCATTGAAACGTTGAAAGCGTGACCGACTTTTCCCCCCGCGAGATCGTTTCCGAGCTCGACCGCTTCATCGTCGGCCAGGGCGACGCCAAGCGCGCGGTAGCGATCGCGCTGCGCAACCGCTGGCGCCGGCTGCAGCTCGACGAGCGGCTGCGCGAGGAAGTGCAGCCGAAGAATATTTTGATGATCGGGCCGACCGGCGTCGGCAAGACCGAGATATCCCGCCGCCTCGCCAAGCTCGCCGGCGCGCCGTTCCTCAAGGTCGAGGCGACCAAATTCACCGAGGTCGGCTATGTCGGCCGCGACGTCGAGCAGATCGTGCGCGACCTCGTCGAAGTCGCCATCACGCTGACGCGCGAGCGCAAACGCAAGGACGTCCAGGCGCGCGCCCAGCAATCGGCCGAAGATCGCGTGCTCGACGCGCTGGTCGGCGCCAATGCCAGCGCTTCGACCAAGGAAGCGTTCCGCAAAAAGCTGCGCTCGGGCGAGCTCAACGACAAGGAGATCGAAATCGAGGTGCAGGCCGCCGGCGGCGGCATGCCACTGTTCGACATTCCTGGCATGCCCGGCGCGCAGATGGGCGCGGTCTCGATCGGCGACATTTTCGGCAAGCTCGGCGGCGGTCGCACCAAGACGCGCCGCGTCACCGTGCACGAATCCTACGACATCCTGATCAACGAGGAATCCGACAAGCTGCTCGACACCGATCAGTTGACGCAGGAAGCGATCAGGACAGTCGAGAACAACGGCATCGTGTTTCTCGACGAGATCGACAAAATTTGCGCGCGCGAAGGCCGCCTCGGCGCCGACGTGTCGCGCGAGGGCGTGCAGCGCGATCTGTTGCCGCTGATCGAAGGCACCACGGTGGCCACCAAGCACGGCTCGGTGAAGACCGACCACATCCTGTTCATCGCCTCAGGCGCCTTCCATATCTCAAAACCATCGGACCTGTTGCCCGAGCTGCAAGGCCGGCTGCCGATCCGCGTCGAGCTCAAACCGCTGACGCGCGACGATATGCGGCGCATTCTCACCGAGCCGGAAGCGTCCCTGATCAAGCAATATATCGCCTTGATGGCGACCGAGGGCGTAACGCTCCAATTCTCCGAGGATGCCATCGACGCGGTTGCCGACGTGGCGGTGGCGGTGAACTCGAGCGTGGAGAATATCGGCGCCCGCCGCCTGCAGACGGTGATGGAACGGGTGCTCGACGAGGTCTCATTCGCCGCGCCGGACCGCTCCGGCGAGACCATGAAAATCGACGCCGCCTATGTGCACAAGCACGTCGGCGACCTCGCCAAGAACGCGGATTTGAGCCGCTTCATCCTCTAGCACAGCATGACTGGGGGGCCGGCCCGGTCAATGTGACGCGTTTCAGCGCCTTGGTATCGGCGCGCATTAGCGGCTAATCTTGCGCCGCTCCGCCGGGAGTGAGCCCGTGCTGTCACGTCGCCACTTGATCGCAGTCAGCGCCGCATCGGTGTTCGCGCCGAGCATCCTGCGCATGGCGCGAGCCGGCGCGTGGCCCGACCGGGCCGTGCATCTAGTTGTGCCGATCGCCGCCGGCGGGCCGACCGATACCAACGCGCGCCTGGTCGCCGAACAATTGTCGAAGATTTGGGGTCAACAGGTCGTCGTCGACAACAAGAGCGGCGCCGGCACCAATATCGGCAACGCGTTCGTCGCGCATTCCGATCCCGACGGTTACACGCTGCTGTACGGCACGTCATCGATGTCCGCGAACGGCGCCCTGTACCGCGCGCTCGATTACAATCCCGAAACGGATTTCGCGCCGATCTCGCTGGTGGCAAAATTTCCGTTTTTCATATTCGTGCCGAACACCTCGCCGGCCAAGACGGTGAAGGACTTCATCGACGACGCCAAGGCGCATCCGGGCAGGCTCATCATGGGTTCGCCTGGAACCGGCAGCGGACCGCATCTCGCCGAGGAACTGTTTCTGGACATGGCGAAGATCAAGATGACGCATGCACCTTATCGCGGCGCGGCGCCGGCGTTCGTCGATCTCATACCTGGGCGCATCGACTGCTATTTCGGCAGCGGCGAGCTATTGACCTTCTCGCGGTCCGGCCAGGCGCGCGTCCTGGCGTCGACCGGCGCCAAGCGTTCTCCCGCTGCGCCGGAAGTGCCGACCATCACCGAATCCGGCGTCCCCGGCTATGTGGTCGACTCGTGGCAGGCGGTCTTCGCGCCGGCCAAGACGCCGCCCGACATCATGCGCACCATCAATACCGGCGTGGTCAAAGCGCTCGCCGAGCCGGCGCTCGTCGACAAGCTTGCTCACACCGCTTATGCGGCAGAGAGCTCTTCCCCGGACGAATTGGGAAAATTCCTGAAAGCAGACACCGCGAAATGGAAGGCCGTCATCGTGTCGACTGGCCTGAAGATCGACTAATTATTCACCGGCTCGCGGCCGATCTCGCGGATCATTTCCATCCACTTCTCGACCTGATCGAGGGTGCGTTTATCTTTGGAATTATCGCGCGCTGGCTTCGGCTTGGTTTGGATATCGGCGATGTCGGACATGATGAGTCGTACTCCGATTACTGGCGTTCCGATCGCCGTTGTCGCAGACGACATTGACCGATTCTTGCCCCGCGTATGAAATTCCGATGGTTAAGGTTAACGGCGCGGCCTATTTGCCGCGCCGCAGCCGCACATAAAGCGCGCCTTCGCCGCCGTGGCCGACATGGGCGTCGTCGAAACCGACGATAAGCGAGCGGAATTCTGGCAGCGCAAGCCACAGTGGCACCTGGCGCTTGAGCACACCGGGTTTGTGGTCGGCATCACGTCCATCGCCGCTCGACGATTTGCGCGAGCCCTTGCCGGTGACGACGAGCGCCGTCTTGGCGCCGCTGGCTTGCGCGCGATGCAGGAAACGAAGCAGCGCCGCGTGCGCCTCTTGCTGCGTCATGCCATGCAGGTCGAGGCGCGCGTCGATCGGCTCGCGGCCGCGCGCGACACGCTGCTTGAGCCGCCGGCCGAGCGGCGCGAGCGGCGGCGATGGCGCGCGCGGCGTTTCACGCGGCGTGACGGGATGGCTTCGAGTCTGGGATGGCGCGGGGCTGCTTGCGACCGACGGTGTTGCGGAAGATTTCAGACTCGCTTTTGCCCTCGGCTTCGCCGGCTTCAATGGCTTGATCGAGCGCGTGAACCCAGCCCACAAGGCCTCTTCTTCGTCGCTCAATTGCCGGCGCCGGCTCACGGCTTTGGCCGCGGTTTTGGCTTCGGCGTAGCCGTGGCGGCGGCGGCGGCGGATTTCGGTGCTGGCTCCGCTGCGGGTTTCGGTTCCGGTAGTGGCACATCCACCGCCGTGGGATCTTCCATGGTGGTGACCTTGAGACTGAACGTGCTCGGCCGCTCGGGGGGCAACGGCGTGTCGCGGCCGGCTACGACGGGATCGAGCGCGCGCGGCAGCAGCATGACGAAATTGCCGGAATTCTTGATGCGGCCGGCCATCCGCGCCGCCTCGTCGCCGGCGCCGAAATAAATATCGGCGCGCGCCGGGCCCACGATCGCCGAGCCGGTATCCTGGCCCACCATCAGGCGGCGGAATTTCGTCGCCGCCTTTTCATTGGTGAGCGGCAAATCGGCGGCGATGAAGAACGGCGTGCCATAGACGTGCAAGGCATGATCGACCGCGATCGAGCGGCCAGGAACCAGCGGCGCGCCCTCGGCGCCGATCGCCTCGTCCTCGGTGGCGAGGTCGGTGATGCGGAAGAAAACATAAGATTTGTTCTGGTCCCGCACATCTTTGGCCTGATCCGGATTGGCGTCCATCCACTCGCGGATGCGTTGCATGGACATTTCGTCCTTGGGGATCAGCTTGCGGTCGATCAGCACGCGGCCGACCGGCGTGTAGGGCCAGCCGTTATGGGAATCGTAGTTGACGCGCAGGATGGTGCCGTCCTCCAGCCTGATCCGCGCCGAGCCTTGGATCTGCGCGAACAGCACGTCGACCGGATCGTGCAGCCAGCAGATTTCCAAGTGCCAGCCATCGAGCGCGCCATCCTCGATCTCGCCGCGGTCGTAATACGGCACGATCTTGCGGCGGCCGACACGGCGGCCGACTTTGACGCCCTTCGAGGGGAAGGCGTCGCCGAGCTTGCGCCGCCCGGCAACGACCAGATTGGGCGGCCGGCGATACAGTGGCGCGGTAAACTCGCCGGTCGGCACCCGGGAGCCGTCGATGATGGGCTCGTAGTACCCGGTGAGAAAGCCCGACGTATCGCCGAGCTTGTTGATGCGCAGCGGCGTGAAATTATCTTCGAAGAATTTCTTCGCGGCGTTGTCGTCGAGCGGAATGGCGGCGAGCGCGCGGGTGCAGACGTCCTTGAGCGCGTCGCCGACCGGGCCGGCGTCGCGCCCCGACCGCTGCTTGGTGATCGTGAGCACGCGGCAGCTGGCGAGAAACGTCGAGAACGCGGCGGCGTGATCGTCGTTCGCCCAGCCGTCGACGTCGGCCCATTCGACCGGCTCGTATTGCGTGTCGGGAAGTTTGAGCGGCTCGGTTTCCGCAGCGCGCGCCACGAGCGATTGGCCGGCAAGACCGATGAGCAACACGAACAGACAAAATACCCGGCAACAGACCGCCATCAGCGTTATTGTCCGGCTTCCGTCGCGACCACTTTCCAGTTCGGATCGCGCGAGGTGACGTCGCGCGCGAACGTCCACACATCGGTGACGTCGGTGACCTTTTCGGCGTTGCCGTCGATCACGGTGCCGTTGCGATCGCGCGTCCAGGAAACGAGCTTAGAGACAAAGCGAACGGTGATCTGCGCCGTGCTTTTACGCAGCTCGGCGGCCGTGATGGTCGAGCCGTCGACCGAGACGAAGCGCGTCTCGGCGGTTTCGCCGCGATTTTCCCGTTCGGTGATCGCGGCATCGAAACCGTCGAACACCTCGCGCGACAACAGATTGCGCAGCTGGCGGCGATCGCCCTCGGCAAAGGTGGTGACGATCATCTCGTAGGCGGCGCGCGCGCCGGTGATGAAATGCTGCGCATCGAAATTGGCATCAGCCGCCGCGATGGCATCGAGCCCGGCCGCGACCGCCGAGCCGCTTTCCGCGATGCCCTTCCAGCGCTCGCCCGCCGCCGGAGCCGGCTCGGCCGGTCGTGGCGGCGTTTCCGCCGGAGCCGGCGGCGTCAGCGTTACGACCTTGTCGGTCGCCGGGCTGCGCACCACGTCGCGCGCCGAATACGGGTCGTAGGGCGGCCGCTCGCGCCCAGTGCGCTGGCCCAACACGCTGCGAAGCCGCAGAAAAATGAATACTGCGAGCGCCAGAAAGATGATGGTGTAGATGTCGAACACGTTTGACATTCTCTCGGGACCACAGATGGCGGAACGATGCGTTCCTTGAAGCTTAGGCCCTAAGCCACGAATAGCTTGCGGGAACCCGGTTCCCATTCGTTATGTAAGCACGCGCGGGGTGCCATCCAGAGGCCGCTCGACATGACGACAGCGCGCCAGGGAAAGTCTAAACGATTGCCGCCGCCGCGCCAACATTGCCGGTACCGGTATCTTGAGCGTCGCCGCCCATGCCGGCAGCTCTAGGCAGGCTGGCCGTCATTTGAGCAGGCACGCCGAAATTGGCGGCATTATCGCCCCACGGGGAGCCCGCCGGCCGCCATTGTTCGCCCCCCTGCCCTGTGTTAGCCAAGCCGGCGACGTCCGCGCGCGCCGGAGATCAGTATGTCGACGACAAATGGCGGCCCCCAGCCACAGATGGCGATGCCTCAGATCGCCGTCCTTGGCCAGTACGTGAAGGATTTGTCGTTCGAGAACCCGCATGCCCCGCGCTCGCTGGCGCCGAGCACGCAACAGCCGACGATCAGCATTCAGGTCAACGTCGAAGCCGCGCCCGCGAGCGAGACCGACTTCGAGGTGACGTTGCGTCTGGAGGGCAAGGCCGAATCCGATGGCATGGTGCTGTATAGCTTCGAACTGGTCTTCGCCGGCATGTTTCGTGTCGTCAACGTGCCGGCGGACAGCCTGCAGCCGTTCATATTGATCGAATGCCCGCGCCTGTTGTTTCCGTTCGCGCGCGAAATCGTCGCCACGTCGGTGCGCAACGGCGGCTTCCAGCCTTTGCTGCTCAACCCGATCGATTTCGTCGATCTCTATCGCCAGCGTCTGGCGGCGTCGCCGGCAGCACCGCCGCTCAATCCAACTTGATATAATCGCGCCAGATCGCGCCTTCGCCGAGCGTTTCGACGAAACGCCGGTGCGCGGCGCGCTCGTCGTCCGTCACTCTTATGGCCAGCGGCTCGGCGCGCTCGCGTATGACGATCGCCACGCCGGCCGCCGCGGTCGGCGCCGCCGTCTGCGAGAGCACGAGCGACGCCTGTCGCGCGCCGATCAACTCGACATAGACCTCGGCCAAAAGCTCGGCGTCGAGCAGCGCGCCATGCTTGGTGCGGCGCGAATTGTCGATCGCGTAGCGCACGCACAAATCGTCGAGCCGGTTCGAGCCGCCCGGATGCTTGCGGCGTGCGATGACAAGCGTGTCGATCATGCGCTCGCGATTCACCGCGGCGCGGCCGGCGCGCTCCATTTCGGCGTTGAGGAAGCCCAGGTCGAACATCGCATTATGCGCGACGAGCTGGGCGTCGCCGAGAAAAGCGATGAGGTCGTCGACCTTGTCGGTAAACAGCGATTTGTCCTTGAGGAATTCGCCCGACAATCCGTGAATCTTGAAAGCGGATTCCGGCATGTCGCGCTGCGGATTGAAGTAGCAATGGAACACCTTGCCGGTCGGAAAGCGATTGACCAGCTCGATGCAGCCGATCTCGACCAGCCGATCGCCCTGCAGCGGATCGAGGCCGGTGGTCTCGGTATCGAACACGATTTCGCGCATCACATCTCCCACGCCGGGATCGGACCGGTCGGATCCCGTAACGAATCGCTACTTTCGCGGCATTTTAGCGACGGCCTTGAGAATGTCGTGCACCTGGGCGCGGGCGTGATCGAAGCTTTGCGAGCTATCCACGATAAAATCCGCGCGAGCGCGCTTTTCCGCGTCGGACGTCTGCTTGGCGAGAAGTGCGGCGAATTTCTCCTCGGTCATACCCGGCCGCGCCAGCGCGCGGCTGCGTTGCACTTCCGCCGGCGCCGAGACCACGACAACGGCATCGCAACTTGAGCTGCCGCCGATCTCGAACAGCAGCGGGATATCGAGCACGACCACGGGCGCGCCATCGGCCTGTGCGTCGGCAAGGAACTTATCGCGGGCCCTGGCAACCAACGGGTGCACGATGGCTTCAAGCCGCGTCAGCGCCGCCTTGTCGGCGATGACCTTTGCCGCAAGCTTGCCACGGTCGACCTTGCCGCCGACCGTCGTGCCAGGGAACGCCGCTTCGATGGCGGCCACCGCTTCGCCTTCGTAGAGCGCATGCACCACGGCGTCGGAATCGTGTACCGGCACGCCGGCCTCGGCGAAGAATTTTGCCGCCGTCGACTTGCCCATGCCGAGCGAGCCGGTCAGACAAAGTACGAAGGGTTTCGCGCCGCTCATTGCGCCAGGCATCCGTGACGGCGCAGAAAATCCAGCGCCGTTATCAGCGGCAAGCCGAGCACAGTGAAATAGTCACCGTCGAGCCGTTCGAACAGCTGAATGCCAAGGCCTTCGAGCTGATAGGCGCCGACGCTCGCGGTCGCGGCATCGCCGACGGCGTCGAGATAGTCGTCGAGGAAGCGGTCCGAAACTGCGCGCATGGTCAGGCGGGCGACGCCGACATGTTCGAACAGCACAACTCCATCCTGGACAAAGGCGATTGCCGAATAAAGCTCATGGCTGCGGCCGGACAAAGCGCGCAACTGCGCCCGGGCCGCCGTCCGGTCGGCCGGTTTTGTAAATCGCCGGCCATCGAGCGAGAGCGTTTGATCGGCGCCGAGAACGAGGCGCCCGCGATTGCGCCCCGCTATGACGGCGGCTTTTTCGCGGGCCAAGAGCGCTGCGATCGCCACCGGCGCCTGCAATGGCGCACCTGCTTCCACGCCGCGTTCGTCGATGTCGGCCGGACAGATCTCGACCGGAACTCCGGCGGCCTCCAGCAGCGATCGGCGCACCGTGCTTCTGGAAGCCAGCACCAGCGGTGCCGCGGCGAGCCACAGCGGCATTGGTCACGACGCCTTGTGCCGGCGGCGCTCACCGAGCAGCGCCATAACCGCGGCTGCGGTTTCTTCGATCGATCGCCGGGTCACGTCGATCAGCGGCCAATTATGTTTCGCGCACAGCCGTCGCGAAGCGGCAATTTCCTCGGCGACCGCCTGACGGTCGATATACTGGTCGTCGTCGCGTTCCACCTTGAGGCCGAGCAGCCGGTTTTGCCGGATTTGCACGATGCGCTCGGGGGTGGCGAACAGGCCGACGACCAGGGGGCGCGACAGCCGCTCGACATTGGGCGACAACGACACGCCCGGCACCAGCGGCACATTCGCGGTCTTAACGCCGCGATTAGCGAGATAGATCGAGGTCGGCGTTTTCGAGGTCCGCGATACTCCGACCAGCACGACGTCCGCCTCCTCCAGATCGTCGGTCTGCTGGCCGTCATCATGCATCATCGTGTAGTTGAGCGCATCGATACGGCGGAAATATTCGGCATTGAGCGTATGCTGTGCGCCGACCTTATGGGTGGTTTCGGCGCCAAGATAGGCCTGGAACAGGTGCAGCACCGGCCCGAGGATCGACAAGCACGGCAGGCCGAGGTCGCGGCACTTGGTCTCCAACCGTTCGACCAAATTCTCCTCGAGCAGCGTATAGAGCACAATACCCGGCGATTCCTCGAGATCGGCGAGCGCCCGATCGAGCTGCTTCTGTGTGCGTATTAGGGGATGAACATGCTCCACCGGCTGAACTTTGGCGTATTGCGCCGCCGCGGCGCGGGCGACGGTGATCAAGGTCTCGCCGGTCGCGTCGGAAATCAGGTGCAGATGAAAGTAACCCGGTGCTTGCGCCATAGGACGCTTGGGCCATAGCGAAAAATGAATAACCTGTCGATGACTGGGGAGAAGGCCATGGCTTGGCGCAGGCTGCAAGCGCAATACGGAGGACATCCGCAATTCCATCCACACTCGTAGCGCTGTGATGTCTGGAGGCGGTAACGAAGCTGGTAACTGATGGATTGTGGATGGCCGGCGGACAACATGCCGAAAACGGCCGCGCTAGACCGATAAAGCTCCAGACGTGGTGCGGCCTTCGCTGTTAAGAGAAGCGGGAATATGTGGGTAGAGTGTGGATGAGGTGTGCGTAGAAATGTATGAGTCTAATCAACGGCCATACCACTACAACAGATTCTATTAAGCTTAGTTTGGGTAAGAGCTGGAGCGTGCCGGATCATCCTGTGACCAAACCTTTGCTTCGTACGCTGGCAGGCGAACGATGTGCCATTCCGCCGATTTGGCTGATGCGGCAGGCGGGACGCTATCTTCCGGAATATCGGGCGATCCGCGAGAAGACGAATAATTTTCTTGACTTGTGTTTCAATCCGCAGCTCGCCGCGGAAGTGACGTTGCAGCCGATTCGTCGTTTCGGTTTTGACGCTGCGATCTTGTTTTCCGATATTTTGGTCGTCCCGCATGCTCTCGGACAGCATGTGACGTTCGAGGCCGGCGAAGGCCCGCGGCTGGATGCGCTGAAAGAGCCGTCGGCGATCGAACAATTACGAACAGAGATCGATCACGTCAAACTTGCGCCGGTCTACGAGACGATTGAACGCGTCAAAACGCAGTTATCGCCATCCATTGCGCTGCTGGGCTTCTGCGGGGCGCCGTGGACGGTGGCAACCTACATGA
Source organism: Xanthobacteraceae bacterium (assembly GCA_050010715.1). Taxonomy (GTDB): domain Bacteria; phylum Pseudomonadota; class Alphaproteobacteria; order Rhizobiales; family Xanthobacteraceae; genus BOG-931. The sequence goes on from JBEKKM010000006.1 coordinate 43,809, forward strand.
TCGCTGGCTGCGGGACAGTGGATCAATTGCCGGCCAGGCTGTTTGCTTATCGGCATCCCGAAGCTTTCGCTAAGCTCATCGATCTCTTGGTCGAGGCCTCGGCAAGCTATCTGGTCAGGCAGTTTGCCGCCGGTGTGGATGCTGTGCAGATCTTCGATACCTGGGCCGGCGTGCTGCCGACGGACGAATTCCGCAAATGGTGCATCGAGCCGGTAGCGCGGATCGTAGCGAGCGTGCGTGCACAATATCCCGCGGCGCGGATTATCGGCTTTCCGCGCGGCGCCGGCACTGAGTTGCAACGCTACCTGCACGCCATACCGATCGATGCGGTGGGGCTCGATTGGATGACGGAGTTGGATTTTGCCCGCGACTACATTCAACCGCTGCGCACCATTCAGGGCAATCTCGATCCTTTGGTTTTGCTCGCCGGCGGGGCAGCGCTCGATCATGCGATCGACGCCATCCTCGAAGCATTCGGACAGCACCCGTTCATTTTCAACCTTGGCCACGGCATCCTGCCGGAGACACCAATTCCGCATGTGGAGCGTCTGATCGCGCGGGTTCGCAACCATGTATGAGTGGATCAAGGCGTTCCACATCATCGCCGTCATCGCCTGGATGGCGGGGATGCTCTATCTGCCGCGCCTGTTCGTCTATCACTGCGCTGCGGAGAAGGGCTCGGTGCAATCGGAAACCTTCAAGGTGATGGAGCGGCGCGTGCTGCGTGTCATCATCAACCCGGCGATGATCGCGACCTGGGTTTTTGGCCTGGCCCTGGCCTGGCTCGGTCCTGATTCTCGCTACGGCTGGTTCGCCTCCGGCTGGCTTTGGGCGAAAATCATCCTCGTTCTTGGGCTCTCAGCGGTACATGGATTGCTGGCCCGGTGGAGAAAAGATTTTGCCCAGGACACCAATCGGCATTCCCAGAAATTCTATAGAATAATCAACGAAGTACCCACCGTCATGATGATCCTCATCGTGCTCTTGGTGGTGTTGAAACCGTTCTGAAGTTCACGCGTTCTTAGGGCAAAGTCAGTCTCTCCTCTTGCTAGAACTGCGGACTTTTCTTATCTTGGCGAAATCCCACCCAACGTAGGCGGATGCAGCTGAGTTCTGGCTCCAGTGGACTGGAGCCGATTGGTGCATCGGGGTCCGGGGCCCAAAGCTCCTCACAACCCAAGACCTACGATCTTCCTGCCCGCCGGCGAAGCTGCAATCCAATCCTGCCACCGGCTCAATTTCCATAGGACATTCTGAATGCGCGAAATGAAACTCCAAGAGCTCAAGACCAAATCTCCGGCTGAGCTCGTCACCTTTGCCGAAGAGCTCGAGGTCGAGAACGCCTCGACCATGCGCAAGCAAGAGCTGATGTTCGGCATCCTCAAGCAACTCTCGGCGCGCGAGACCGATATTGTCGGCGAAGGCGTGGTCGAAGTGCTGCCGGACGGTTTTGGCTTCCTGCGCTCGCCGGAGGCGAACTATCTACCGGGCCCCGATGATATTTACGTCTCGCCCTCGCAAATCCGCCGCTTCGGGCTGCGCACCGGAGACACCATCGACGGCCATATTCGCAGCCCCAAGGAAGGCGAACGCTACTTCGCTTTGCTGAAAGTCAACTCGCTCAACTTCGAGGACCCGGAGAAAGCCCGTCACAAGGTCAACTTCGACAATCTGACGCCGCTCTATCCCGACGAGTGGCTGAGGATGGAATTCGAGGATCCGACCAAGAAGGATCTCTCCGCCCGCGTCATCGACATCGTCGCGCCGGTCGGCAAGGGCCAGCGCGCGCTGATCGTGTCGCCGCCGCGCACCGGCAAGACGGTGCTGTTGCAGAACATCGCCCACTCGATCACCCACAATCACCCGGAATGCTATCTGATCGTGCTGCTGATCGACGAGCGGCCGGAGGAAGTCACCGACATGCAGCGTTCGGTGAAGGGCGAGGTGGTTTCCTCGACCTTCGACGAGCCGGCGGTGCGCCATGTCCAGGTCGCCGAGATGGTGATCGAGAAGGCCAAGCGCCTGGTGGAGCACGGCCGTGACGTCGTGATTCTGCTGGACTCGATCACCCGGCTCGGTCGCGCCTACAACACCGTGGTGCCATCCTCGGGCAAGGTGCTGACCGGTGGCGTCGACGCCAACGCGCTGCAACGGCCGAAACGCTTCTTTGGCGCCGCGCGCAATATCGAGGAAGGCGGCTCGCTGACCATCATCGCCACAGCCTTAATCGATACCGGCAGCCGCATGGACGAAGTGATCTTCGAAGAGTTCAAGGGGACCGGCAATTCGGAATTGATCCTCGACCGCAAGGTGGCCGACAAGCGCACCTTCCCGGCCATGGACATCACCCGCTCCGGCACCCGCAAGGAAGAGCTCCTAGTGCCGCCGGATCAGCTCAAAAAGATGTACGTGCTGCGCCGCATCCTCAATCCGATGGGCACCATGGACGCCATAGACTTCCTGCTCGACAAGCTGCGCAACACCAAGAACAACGGCGAGTTCTTCGACTCGATGAATACGTAACGCCGGCGGTAATGCGCGTTCGGCATCGTGATGCCCGGCCTCGTGCCGGGCATTCGCTTGTAGGGCTTTTGCCACGCCGAGAAAAAAAGCGGTCAACGCGCAGGCGAGAAATTAGCCGGAATTACCACCGAAGGTCGCTTTGTCTTGAGCGCGTATTCGGGATCGACAAAGCAGACACCACCCTTGCCGACGGCATTCTCGCATTGAGCGACACTGGAATAGCCGCACTCGATCAGCACCTTGTCGCCGGTGGCATAGCCGCACCATTCGTCGTCGGCCCGGGCGCTGGTCGTGGACATGGCGGCCAGGGCGGCGGCCAAGATGAGTCCGTATCGCATCATTGGGTTTCCTTGCTGCGCCCCGGCAGCGCCAATAGAGCACGAATCGCCACGGAATGAAGCGCCGCGTCAAGAATGTCGCACCGCATCGATGGCGCTAATGAGGCCGGCCGGATCGGTCGCCGGTAGCGAGCAGGTTTCGCCGATGCAGACGAAAGCCGCGGGTTTGCCCGCGGCGGCGACCTTTGCCCGCGCCGGGTGTTGCGGCGGTAGCGCCTGCTCCGAACCGGCATGAAGCACGATACGGTTGAGCGGCGGGCAGGCGCGCGCCGCCGCCAGCAGGGCCTGTGGCGCGGCGCCCTCCCCGGTCACTACAATCTCGGCCGTGCGCAGCCGTAAATCGACGGCATTGAGCAGCGCCATGTGCATGTAGAGGTTCTCGACCGCCTGCGGCGCGATCGCCGCGATCAGGCGATCGGCTTGTTCGCGCCAGCGATCGTCGCCGGCAAGCACCGCCAGCCGGATCAAATTCTGCGCGGCGACCGCGTTGTGGTTCGGCGTCGCTTCGTCGGCGGTCGACGCCGGACGGATGACAAGACCTTCGGCGTCGGCGGCGGTGAGATAATAGGTTCCGGTCGCGGCATCGGCGTAGTCGCGATCGAGGGCGCGTTGCCAGGTCAGCGCGTGGTCTAGGTAAGGTTTTTTGCCCGTCGCCTCGTAGAGCGCTAGCGCGGCGCGGATCATCGCGGCGAAATCGGACGCCAGCCCGGGAAATTTGAGCTGGCCTTGGCGCCACGAATGGCCGAGCCGATCGCCGCGCGTCATTGCGTGCGCGACAAAATCGAAAGCGCGTGCCGCCAGGTCCAGCCACGATGGCTCGTCAAACATCAGGCTCGCATTGGCCAGCGCTGCGATCATCAAGCCGTTCCAGTCAGCGAGCACTTTGTCGTCGAGGCCCGGGCGCACGCGCTTAGCGCGCGCAGCGAGCAGCTTGGCGCGCAATCCGGCAAGCCGCGCCTCATCGGCTTCGCTGCGTTCCATCGGTTTAAGCCGATTGAGGATGTTGTGCCCCTCGAAATTGCCGCCCAAGGTCACGTCGTAGTGCCGGGCAAAAAACTCGCCGTCCTCGTTACCGAGTGCACCCATCACCTCGGCGAGTGACCAGACATAAAATTTACCCTCCTCGCCTTCGGAATCGGCATCGAGCGAAGCCGAGAACGCGCCCTCGCCCGTCGTCATTTCGCGCTTGAGCCACGCCACTGTCTCCTGGGCGCGCCGGCGATAGAGCGGCTTGCCGCTGCGCCGGTGCGCGATGGCAAGAAGCTCGAGCAGTTGGGCGTTGTCGTAGAGCATCTTTTCGAAATGCGGCACCAGCCATCGTTCATCCACCGAATAGCGCGAAAAGCCGCCGCCCAGGTGGTCGTAGATGCCGCCCTCGCAAATGTGGTCGAGGGTGATGTCGACGGCGGCGAAGTAGCGCTTCTCGCCGGTGCGCAAGCCGCCGCGCCAGAGCAGCTCAAACAGCGCGGCTTGCGGAAATTTCGGTGCGCCGCGGGTGCCGCCGTTGACCGGGTCGATGATGCCGCCAAGCTGCCGCGCCGCGTTGTCGAGTTCGGTCACACCGATCGTCACGGTGCCGGGCTTTCGCGCCGTCGCGGCGAGCTGCTCCATCAGCGCCGCGCGGTTGGTCTCGATCTTCTGCGGCTCCTCGCGGAACAGCCGCGCAATCTCGCGCAGCACGTCGACGAAGGCCGGCTTGCCGTAGCGCGACGTTTTCGGAAAATAAGTGCCGCCCCAGATCGGCTCGCCGGCGGGCGTCAAGAACATGGTCAGCGGCCAGCCGCCATGTTCCCCAAGATGGTGCAGCGCCGCCATGTAGATCTGATCGATGTCCGGCCGCTCCTCGCGATCGACTTTGATGTTGACGAACAGCTCGTTCATGACGCGCGCAGTGGCGTCGTCCTCAAAACTCTCGTGCGCCATGACATGGCACCAGTGACAAGCCGCGTAGCCGACCGAGAGCAGGATCGGTTTTTTGCTACGTTTGGCCTCTGCAAGCGCCTCTGGACCCCAGGCCCACCAGTCGACCGGATTGTGCTGGTGTTGCAGAAGATAGGGGCTCGTCTCTTGGGCGAGACGGTTTTCGTGCGAAGCTTGCGGCGATGTTGATGTGGGTGCAGTAGACATGGCCGCACCGTAGCAATTAGCCCTCGGGTGGCGATAGCACCGAACCGCCGATTGCCTTCAACAGAGCGTTATGCCGGATCATTCCACCATCTTCGCGCTGTCATCAGGCCGGCCGCCGGCGGCGATTGCCGTGGTGCGCATCTCTGGCCCGCGTGCGGGTGCTGCGCTTGAGAAACTGATCGGCCGTTTGCCCGAGCCGCGCAAAGCGACGCTTGGGCGCGTGCGCGATCCGGCGAGCGGCGAAGTCATCGACGAAGCGTTGGCGCTGTGGTTTCCGGCGCCGCGCAGCGAGACTGGCGAGGATGTCGCCGAGCTGCAGCTTCACGGCGGCCAGGCGGTCATTGCCGGTGTGCTTGACGCGCTCTCAACGATCGAGGGTTGCCGGCCTGCCGAGGCTGGCGAGTTCACCCGCCGCGCGTTCGAAAACGGCCGGCTCGATCTTACGGCGGTCGAGGGCTTGGCCGATCTCATAGCTGCGGAAACTCAGGCGCAGCGGCGCCTCGCTTTCCGGCAGCTCAAAGGTTTGATCGGCGACCGCGCCGAGGCGTGGCGGCGGCGGTTGATCGAGGCGCTGGCCTTGGTCGAGGCCCGGATCGATTTTTCCGATGAAGCCGATGTGCCCGAAGATTTGATTGGTCCGGCGCTAAATGCTGCGCAACAATTGCGTGACGAGATCGCCGGCGTGTTGGCCGCCGGCCGCCGGGGCGAAAGGCTGCGCGACGGCCTTGTGGTTGCCATTGCCGGGCCGCCCAATGCCGGGAAATCGACCTTGCTCAATCGGCTGGCGCGGCGCGAGGCGGCGATCGTGTCGCCCTATGCTGGCACCACGCGCGACGTCATCGAGGTGCATTTGGACCTCGACGGTTATCCGGTGACGTTGCTCGACACCGCCGGCATTCGCGACAGCGCTGAGCCAGTGGAGCAGGAGGGCGTGCGCCGGGCCCGCGAGCGCGCGGCGGCGGCGGATTTGGTGCTGTGGGTCATTGACCCATCGGCCGGCGGCTTAGCGGCCAATGGATACGCGGAAAACTTCGCAAGTGCCGAGGTTTGGCTGATTCGGAACAAAATCGATCAGGCGGGCAGCCGCTCCTGCGCCAATGCGACTAAGCTCGATAATACTGAATTAAAATTCAGTTTATCAATATCAGCACTAACGGGCGCCGGAATGGACGCTCTGACGGCAGCTCTTTCAGCCTATGCCAAGGCTTATTTCGCCGCGACCGAATCGGCCGTGATTACGCGCGTCCGTCATCGTCGGGCGTTGGAGGAGACCGTGGCGGCGCTTGATCGGGCACTGGCTCGGGATCACGTGAACGACGAGGAGCTGATCGCCGAGGAATTGCGTGCTGCTGCGACGACACTTGGCCGACTCACTGGCCGAGTCGATGTCGAGGATATTTTGGACGTGATCTTTCGCGATTTTTGTATTGGTAAATGAAACGTTAACGACCACATCGAATGTTCAATCCGTGATGTTTCACGTGAAACATCGCCAGGAAATAGCGCAAGGCCGTGTTTTTGACCGTTAACCCGGCGTTGGCTACAAGGCCAGCGTCTTGGAGAATTTTTAGATGGACGCCCGCTTCGACGTGATCGTTGTCGGAGGCGGCCACGCCGGCTGTGAGGCGGCGGCTGCGGCCGGCCGCATGGGCGCGCACACGGCGCTGATCACCCATCGCTTCGCCACAGTCGGCGCCATGTCCTGCAATCCCTCCATCGGTGGGCTCGGCAAGGGCCATCTGGTGCGTGAGATCGATGCGCTCGACGGCCTCATGGGCCGCGTCGCCGATGCCGCCGGCATCCAGTTCCGGGTGCTCAATCGCCGCAAGGGACCAGCCGTGCGCGGCCCGCGCGCTCAGGCCGACCGCAAGCTTTATGCGGCGGCCATGCAGCAGGCGATCCGCGAGACCGCGAATTTGACTGTGATTGAAGCGGAGGTGGACGATCTCGTCGTCGATCAGCGCGTTGCGGGTGTTCGGCTGGCCGATGGCCGCATCTTTGCGGCTGGCGCCGTGGTGCTGACGACCGGCACGTTTTTGCGCGGCCTGATCCATATTGGCGAGCGGCAAATTCCGGCCGGCCGGGTAGGCGAGGCGCCGGCTTTGGGGCTTTCGCGCACGCTCGAGGACGCGGGTTTTGCGCTTGGTCGCCTCAAGACCGGCACGCCGCCGCGGCTCGACGGCACGACCATCGACTGGGCGGCGGTGCAGATGCAGCCGGGCGACGAGCCGCCTGAGCCGTTTTCGGTGCTCACCGAGCGCATCGCTACCCCACAAATCGAGTGTGGCATCACCCGGACGACGTCGGCCACCCACGACATGATCCGCGCCAATGTGCACCGTTCGCCGATGTATTCCGGCCAGATCAAGAGCCGCGGCCCGCGCTATTGCCCCTCAATCGAGGACAAAATCGTGCGCTTCGGCGAGCGCGACGGGCATCAGATTTTTCTTGAGCCGGAAGGGCTCGACGACGCCACGGTCTATCCGAACGGCATCTCGACATCGCTGCCTGAAGACGTTCAGACGGCGCTGGTGGCCTCTATCCCGGGTCTGGAACGGGCCCGGATCGTTCGGCCCGGCTATGCCATCGAATACGACTACGTCGATCCGCGCGAGCTTAAGCCGTCCCTGGAGACCAAGCGTCTGCCGGGGCTTTTCCTCGCCGGCCAGGTCAACGGCACCACCGGCTACGAGGAGGCCGCTGCGCAGGGTCTTGTCGCCGGCCTCAATGCCGCGGCGCGCGCCGGCGAGGCCGCACCGATCGTGTTCGACCGCGCCGAAGGCTATTTGGGCGTCATGATCGATGATCTGGTTACCCGCGGCGTCACCGAGCCCTATCGCATGTTCACCTCGCGCGCCGAATATCGGCTGACGCTGCGGGCGGACAATGCCGACCAGCGCCTGACCGACAAGGGAATTGCGCTCGGCTGCGTTGCGCCGGCGCGGGCGAGGGCGCATCGCGCCAAGATGGCGGCGCTCGATGCGGCTCGGACTTTGGCGCGGGAGCTCATCGTCACGCCAAGCGAAGCCGCGCGGCATGGCCTTGCCTTGCGCAAGGACGGCCAGCGCCGCTCGGCCTTCGAGGTGTTGTCCTATCCCGATATCGGCATCGGCGATGTGGCGCGGATCTGGCCGCGCCTTGGCGAGCTGCCGACCAAGATCGCCAAGCAGCTCGAGATCGATGCGAAATACGAAGTCTATCTCAGCCGCCAGGCTGCTGACGTCGAATCCTATCGTCGCGATGAAAGCGTGACTTTGCCTGACAATCTCGACTATGCGGCGCTGCCGGGACTGTCCAATGAGGTCCGCCACAAGCTGCAAACGCACCGGCCGCGCACTATTGGCCACGCCGGCCGCATCGACGGCATCACGCCGGCGGCGCTGACGCTCCTGGTGGCGCATTTGCGCCGGCAAGGCAGGAAATCTGCCCGTGGCGCTGTCGCCTGAACTCGCGGCGGATCGCAGCTGCGCCTTGGCGCTGACGCCTGTTTCACGTGAAACATTGGAACGGCTCGACCGCTTTGTCGCCGTGCTGCTCGCTTGGCAGCAGCGGATCAACTTGATTGCGTCGTCCACCGAGCCAAAGCTGTGGACCCGCCACATCGCCGATTCGCTTCAGCTTCTGGCCCTGGCACCGCAGGCGCGAATTTGGGTCGATCTTGGCTCAGGGGCGGGGTTTCCGGGTGTGGTCATCGCCTGCGCGCTCGCGGATAGGCCGGGAGCGCGCGTGCATCTGGTCGAACGCAGCACCAAGAAGGCGGCCTTCTTGCGCGAGGCAGTCAACGCGACAGGCGCTCCCGCCGAGGTCCATGCGGTCAGGCTTGAAGATTTTGTCGAAAACCTCGCGGTGCCTGTGGACGTTGTGACGGCACGGGCGCTGGCGCCCCTTGCCGGGCTGCTGACCGCAACGTATCCGTTGTTGAAAACCGGCACGCTCGGTCTGTTTCCCAAGGGTCAAGATGTAGATGCCGAATTGACCGAAGCCGCTAAATGTTGGAGCATCCAGTCGTCTTTGGCGCCGAGTCTTACCGATCCCAAAGCCAGGATCGTCTGCATCACGGAAATTAGCCCAAAGGATCAACCAGGACGAGAGCCAAATCGACGCCGTCGTTGAGACCCTCGCACAGCGAATTGGAATTGCCGGCCATGTCAGACGAGCCGTTATCAGATCAAACAGTGGTGCCTTTTGCTGCGCCCGATCGCGCGCCGCAGGTGCAGCTCACCAAGCCGCCTCGGGTGCTTGCGGTCGCCAATCAGAAGGGCGGCGTTGGCAAGACGACCACGGCGATCAATCTCGGCACCGCGCTCGCCGCCATCGGCGAGGAAGTGCTGATCATCGATCTCGATCCGCAGGGCAACGCCTCGACCGGTCTCGGCATCGACCGCCGCAACCGCCAGCATTCCACCTACGACGTGTTGATCGGCGAAGCGACGCTGCGCGATTCCATCGTTCCAACCGCGGTGCCGCGGCTGCATCTTGCACCGTCGACCCTCGATCTCTCCGGGCTGGAGCTTGAAATCGGCCAAGCGCGCGACCGCGCGTTCCGCTTGCGCAACGCGCTCGCGCCGTTGAGCACGGTCGCCGCCGGCCAGCCGAAATTCACCTACGTGCTGGTCGACTGTCCGCCGTCGCTCAATCTGTTGACCATCAACGCCATGGCGGCGGCCAACGCCATTCTGGTGCCGCTGCAATGCGAGTTCTTCGCGCTCGAGGGCCTGTCGCAATTGCTCAAGACCGTCGAACAAGTGCGCGCGCAACTCAATCCCGATCTCACCATCCACGGCGTCGTGCTGACCATGTACGACGCCCGCAACAATTTGTCGGGCCAGGTCGTCGCCGACGTGCGCGAGTTCATGGGCCGGAAAGTCTACGACACCATTATCCCGCGCAATGTGCGCGTCTCGGAGGCGCCGTCCTACGGCAAGCCGGTGCTGGTCTACGATCTCAAATGCAGCGGCAGCGAAGCCTATCTGCGGCTCGCCACCGAGATCATCCAGCGCGAAAAGGAACTGCTCGCCAGTTGAGCGTGATCAGCTATTGCCGGCGGCGACCGAGACAAAGTGCAACAGTAAACGCGGAATAGTCTTGTGACTGAAACTCCAGGGAAGGCGGCGATGGCGGAGGACGCAGCGCGATCGCGATTGGGCCGCGGGCTTGCCGCGCTGATCGGGGACGTCGGCACCGAGAGCTCGGCCGAGCGCCCACGCGGCCAGCGACGCGCAGCGACCAGTTCGCTGCGGCCGAATGCGCGCAATCCGCGGCGCCTGTTCTCCGATACCGAGCTCGATGAGTTGACCGCTTCGCTGCGTGAGCGCGGCATGATTCAGCCGATCGTGGCGCGGCCGGTGCGCGGCGCACCCGACGCTTTCGAGATCATCGCCGGCGAGCGGCGCTGGCGCGCCGCGCAACGCGCCGGGCTGCACGAGGTGCCGGTCGTCATCATCGAGGCGACCGACGAGGAGTCGCTGCAACTCGCGATCATCGAGAATGTGCAGCGCGCCGACCTCAATCCGCTCGAGGAGGCCGAAGGCTATCGGGCGCTGGTGGAAGATTACAGCCACACCCAGGACGACATCGCCAAGATGGTCGGCAAAAGCCGCAGCCATGTCGCCAACACGCTGCGGCTGTTGAAACTGCCGCCGTCGATTCGCGGCTATATTTTCAAAGGCAAGCTCGACGCCGGCCATGCCCGCATGCTGGTCGGCCAGCCCAATGCCGAAAAGCTCGCGGACGAAATTGTCGCGCGCGGCCTCAACGTCCGCCAGGTCGAGGAGATCGCGCGCCAGGAATCCGGCCGCAACGGCAAGCCTCATCCCCGCAAGGGCTCGGCGGAAAAAAGCGCCGACACGCTGGCGCTGGAAAAGCGTTTGTCCGACGCGCTGGGCCTGGTCGTCAGTATCGATGCGCGCGGCGAGCGCGGCGTCGTCAGCATCCGCTACCGCAATCTCGATCAGCTCGACGATCTGGCGCAGCGGTTGGAGAAAAAGCAGCCTTAAAGGACGTAGGAGCCTTATCGCTTTTTCCTCTTCGCCTTCTTCTTCGCGAAGATCGCGTTCCAGTTTTCCTTGTAGGCGGCGCTGACAGGTTTCTGGCCTTCGCCTCGGCTGTAGCCTGATGGAGCGGCGGCAACCGCCTCGCTGCTCTCGGTCTTGGTTTCTGTCTTGGCTGCGGCTTCACCTGAAGGGCTTTTGTCCTTCGCGGCGGGCTCGCTCTTTGGAGCGGAATCGGCTTTGGCTGTTTTGTTGTCGCTGGCCATGGTCTTTCTTAAAGCTAAATGGTCTTTCTTAAAGCTGAGCTGACGTATCCAAGCTTGATCTGGATGGCTTGAGATGCCACATCCAGGCCGCCATGAACATGCCCATCCGCGCCCCCGAGGGCACCCCAGCTCTGTCGCCCATTGCGACCGAGGTCGAGCGGCGACGCACCTTTGCGATCATCTCCCACCCCGATGCGGGCAAGACCACGTTGACGGAGAAGCTCCTGTTGTTCGGGGGCGCCATTCAGCTTGCCGGCCAGGTCAAGGCCAAGCGCAACCGGCGCTCCACGCGTTCGGACTGGATGAGCATCGAGCGCGAGCGCGGAATTTCAGTCGTTACCTCGGTGATGACCTTCGAGTACGACGGCCGTGTGTTCAACCTGCTTGATACGCCAGGCCACGAGGATTTCTCCGAAGACACCTATCGGACGCTCACGGCGGTCGATTCCGCCGTGATGGTGATCGATGCCGCCAAGGGCATCGAGCCGCGGACGCGCAAGCTGTTCGAAGTATGCCGGCTGCGCGATATTCCGATCATTACCTTCATCAACAAGATGGACCGCGAGGGTCGCGACCCGTTCGACCTTATCGACGAGATCGAGAAAACGCTGGCGCTTGATACTGCGCCGATCACCTGGCCGGTCGGGCGCGGGCGTGATTTTGTCGGCACCATCGACGTGGAATCCGGCGGCGTGCGCTTGCTGGATGGCGACGCAGGTTCTGCCGGCGCGTTGCGCGCGATGACGATCGCCGAAGTCACCGCTCTAAACTCCGGTCTCGACGTGGCGGCATTCAGCGCGGAATTCGATCTGGTGCGCCATGCTTGCAAAAGGTTCGATGCGCGAGTCTTTGCCGAGGGCCACCTGACTCCGGTCTTCTTCGGTAGTGCGCTCAAAAATTTCGGCGTCGGCGATCTGCTCAATGCGCTTGCCGCCATCGCGCCGGCGCCGCGGGCGCAGACCGCCGACAAGCGAGTCGTCGCTGCCACTGAACCCGGCATGTCCGCATTCGTTTTCAAGATTCAGGCGAACATGGATCCCAACCATCGCGACCGTATCGCCTTCGTGCGGCTTTGCTCCGGTAAGCTCAGCCGCGGCATGAAGGTCAAGCAGGTGCGAACCGGCAAGACCATCAGCCTGCACGCTCCCCAATTCTTTTTTGCCCAAAATCGTGCGCTTGCCGAGGAGGCCTTTGCCGGCGACGTGGTCGGCATACCCAATCACGGCACGCTGCGCATCGGCGACACGCTGACGGAAGGCGAGGAGCTTAACTTTGCCGGCGTGCCGAACTTCGCGCCGGAGATCTTGCGCCGGGTTCGCTTGACCGATGCCATGAGGGCCAAGAAGCTCAAGCAGGCGCTGCACCAACTGGCCGAGGAAGGTGTCGCACAGGTATTCCAGCCGACCGACGGATCCCCGGCTCTGGTCGGCGTCGTCGGACCATTGCAACTCGACGTCCTGAAGGTGAGGCTCGCTGACGAATATGGGCTGGAAATCGGTTGGAGCACGGCGGAGTTTCAGTTCGCGCGCTGGATCGCGGCGGACGACCGCAAGCGGCTCGACCAATTCGCGGCGAGCTACCGCTCGTCCATTGCCGAGGATTTCGACGGCGATCTCGTCTTCCTGGCACGCAACGCCTTTGACCTCGAATATACCGGCGAACACAATCCCGGCATTTCTTTCACCGACGTGAAAGACATTCACCGGCGCAAGCCCGCCGGGTGAGGCCTGCAAGTCAGTTGTTGCCAAGTGTCAGTTGTTGGCAAGCTCCTCGCGCAGGATCTCGAGTTCCAGCCATTGCTCTTCAGCTGCGGCGATTTTCAGCTGCAGTTCACCGAGCGCGGCTGTGACTTTCTCGAATTCAGCGCGGTCGCGCGCGTAGAATTGAGGATCGGCGAGCTTTGCTTGCAACGCGTCGATTTCAGTTTGCAGCTTGGCGATGGTTTTGGGCAGCGTATCGAGCGCGTGCTTGTCGGTGAACGTCAGCCGCCGCTTCGTTGGCGCTCCCGTAATGACCGAAGCGGATTCTCGGGAGACTTTCCGCGGTTGCTGCGGCTTGGAACTCTCTCGCGTCAGATCCGCGCCACGCTGTGCCAGCATGTCGCTATAGCCGCCGGCATATTCGGTCCAGCGGCCATTTCCTTCGGGCACGATGACCCCGCTCACGAGACGGTCGAGAAAATCCCGATCATGGCTGATGAGCAGAACTGTTCCGGAATATTCGGCCAGCATTTCCTCGAGTACGTCCAAGGTTTCCATATCGAGGTCGTTGGTCGGTTCATCGAGGACCAAAAGGTTCGACGGCTTGGCGAGCACCCGAGCCAGCATGAGGCGGCCGCGTTCGCCGCCCGACAGCTTGCCGAGCGGCGTGCGGGCCTGCTCGCTCGTGAACAGAAAGTCCTTCATGTAGCTGACGACGTGCTTGGCATTGCCGTTGACCATGATGGTGTCGCCATGACCACCCGTCAGCGCCTCGGTAACCGTCACATTGGGATCGAGGCTGTCCCGATGCTGATCGAGCGTCGCGACAGCGAGCGTCGATCCGAGCCGTACCGAGCCTTTGTCCGGTGGCAGGACTCCAGTCAGCATGTTGATCAGCGTGGTCTTGCCGCTGCCGTTTGGACCGACGATGCCGATACGGTCGCCGCGCTGGATGCGGATCGAGAAATCGCTGACGATCGGACGCCCATCGTAGCTCTTGCCGATACCGGCGGCCTCGATGACCAGCGCGCCGGACGGCGCCGCCGAACCGGCGGTCATGATGGCGTTCCCGGCGGTGGCGCGATAGCTGCGGCGCTGTTCCCGAAGCGCCTGCAATTGGCCGACGCGACGCATATTGCGCTTGCGTCTGCCAGTGACGCCGTAGCGCATCCAGTGTTCCTCGGCGACGATTTTGCGATCGAGCTTGTGCTGATCGCGTTCCTCCTCCGCCAGCACGGCATCGCGCCACTCTTCGAAATGGGCAAATCCACGATCGAGGCGGCGCGTCTGGCCGCGGTCGAGCCAGACCGTGCTGCGCGAGAGCGTCGAGAGGAGGCGCCGATCGTGGCTGATGATCACCAGCGCGGCGCGCCGGGAAGCGAGATCGCGCTCCAGCCATTCGATCGTGGTCAGGTCGAGATGATTGGTTGGCTCGTCGAGAAGCAAGATATCGGGGTCGGCCGCCAGCACACGGGCGAGGGACGCGCGGCGCGCTTCGCCGCCAGAGAGCTTTGCCGGGTCTTCCTGCCCGATGAGGCCGAGTTGCTCGAGAAGACGACGGGCGGCATGGCGGTCGACGCCCGGCCGCAGGCCGGCCTCGACATAGGCAAGCGTCGACGCGAACCCCGAAAGGTCCGGCTCCTGCGGCAAATAGCGCACCACGGTTCCGGGCTGTATGAAGACGGAGCCGCGGTCCGGCTCGACCAGCGCCGCCGCGATCTTCAGCAGGGTCGATTTGCCGGTTCCGTTACGCCCGACCAGCGATACGCGCTCTCCGGCAGCGACGGAGAGCTCCGCGCCGGAGAGAAGCGGCGTGCCACCGAAGGTCAGGGCGATATCTTTGAGTTGAAGGAGTGGAGCGTCACGCCTTGTCATGCCGCCGTGTCGGGCCATTGAATGCCGAACTCGCCCCGCTTGTGATCGACTTTTTAAGCTATTTCACGGCGTTTAGCGCAACAAACCTGTGAACATCACCGTCGTTTACGAGTCTCAGGCTGGATTTGCAAATATTGTCCAGTGAACCCGAATCAGGAGGGATGCCTATGTCGAAGCCCATGACGAAGTCCGAGCTTATCGGCCAAATTGCCGAGCATTCAGAGCTGAAGAGGAGCGACGTTAAGAGCGTCATGGAGACGCTTGCGACTATTGGCTATAAGGAATTGAAGAAGAATGGCACCTTCCTTGTGCCAGGCTTCGCGAAATTCGTCGTCATAAAAAAGCCCGCGACTAAAGAGCGGAGCGGCATTAATCCCTTCACCAAAGAGCCGACTGTATTCAAGGCCAGACCGGCTCGGAAAATCGTCAGAGCGCGTCCAGTCAAGGCAGCCAAGGACGCGGTGTGAACTAGCGTTGCGCCGAGCGCATCTGCCACGCTGCCTTGAACGCGTTGCGCTTGGCCGGATCGTATAGGCTCGCATAGTCGTATTTCAGCG
This sequence comes from Xanthobacteraceae bacterium, assembly GCA_050010715.1. GTDB lineage: Bacteria > Pseudomonadota > Alphaproteobacteria > Rhizobiales > Xanthobacteraceae > BOG-931. Next base: position 59,185 of record JBEKKM010000006.1, read on the forward strand.
GCTTCGACGGCTCGACGTGGAGCGTGGCGAAGACCGGCCCGTCCTGCTCGAGCACGTGCGCGATCTGCTGTTCGAACATGCGCAGATCGGAAAAGTCGTAAGCTCCGGCGTAGCCCGCCGATCGTGCGATGTTGGCGAAATCCACCTTCGGGTTCGGAATCGGATGGCCGCCGTTGGCTTCGTAGGTGTCGTTATGGGCGACGAAGTGAACGAGATTTTTCGGCGCTGCGGCCGCGATGGTCACCAGGCTGCCGAGATTCATCAAAAGGCTGCCGTCGCCTTGCAGCACCACGACGCGCCGGTCCGGCCGGCCGAGCGCTAGGCCAAGGCCGTGTGATGAATCGAGCCCCATGGCGCCGATCGACAGATAGTTGAGCGGCCGCGGGCTGACCCCGACCCAATCGACGGCGGAGCTGTAGGTCGCGACCACCGCCTCGTCCTTGATGTGGCGGGCCAGGATGCGAAAACATTCGTCGCGTTTCATCATGATACTTTGGGACTCCGCCCGACCAGGAACGCCACCGGCTGTGACTCGGCATAGGCCTTGTCGATCGCCGGCTTGATCTTTGCGACGTCGGCGTCGACGCTGAGTAGGTGATGGACGATGCCCATGTCGTCGAGGATCGGCTCGACGATGCGCACGCCGTAGCGCGGCGATTCCTTCGGTGCCTTGTCGGGATCGTGTTGCAACAGCCCGATCATCATGCAGATCGGCTGCTTGTACTCCACAGCGACACCGCGGATGGCGTTGATCGAATCGAGAAATCCGGTGTGCTGGATCAGGACCAGGGCGCGCTTGTCGCTATAGGCAAGCCCGGTGGCGATGCCGATGCACTCGTCTTCCTTGCAGACGCGGACGAGGTGGAGATCCTTGTCTTTAGCGATCGGCGCCAACAGTCCGGCGCTGGTGACGATGTCGGGCACTGAGAGGATATATTCGACTCCGCTCGCCTTGATCGCGGCAATGATGCCGGCGCCGCTGAGTTCGCGCGCCGTAGCGGCGGCACGTGTCGCTGTCGCTTCCATTCAACTCTCCCAGCGCGTTGCGGAAGGCAGCGTAGCTTGGATCGGGGATTGGTCAATCCGGGGGTCTCGGATCAACTGAGCTGGGCTGATCGGGTGGCGGCCTTGATCGCTTGGATGCCAGTTGTTCGTGTTGGCATTGTTGTCAAGGATCGATGACCGCCAGAGGCGGCGGCGCTTCGCGCCGTCCTTGACAACAATGCCAACACGAACAGAGTGCTGTCCAAGCGATCAAGGCCGCTTTCTAGGCCTGGGGATTCCATAGCGAAAAGCCGATGACTGCCGCACCGCCACATTACGAAATCCTCGCCGTGCGCTACGGCACTTCAAGCGCCCGCCCGGCGAGCCAGAATTTCATCATGTCTGACGGCCACGACGGCCCGATGCCGATGGATTTCTATATCTGGGTTATTCGCGGCGAGGGCCGCACCATTGTCGTCGACACCGGATTTTCCGCCGGCGCTTCCGAGCGGCGCAACCGGCGCTTCGTGCATCGGCCGGCGGAAGCGCTAGCGCAGGCCGGCGTCGATCCCGCCGCGGTGAATGACGTGGTGATCACGCACCTGCATTGGGACCATTCCGGCAACATGGATCTGTTTCCCAACGCCACCTTCCACATCCAGGACGCTGAGATGGCCCAGGCCACAGGCCGCTGTATCTGCCACAAATGGTTTCGCCGCCAGTCCGAGGTCGATGACGTGGTGGCGCTGGTTCGCAATCTCTATGCCGGGCGGGTCAAATTCCACGACGGCGAAGGCACCGTCGCGCCCGGCGTCACCGTGCATCTGGTCGGCGGCCATACCGGCGGCTTGCAGATCGTGCGCGTGAATACCGCGCGCGGTGCCGTCGTGCTGGCGAGCGACGCCGTGCATTACTGGATGAATCTCGCCGAGCAGAATCCGTTTCCGCCGGCCAACGTCATGGACGCGCTGGAAGCGTTCCGCATCGTCGAAGATTTGGCCGGCGACCGCGACCACATCATCCCCGGCCACGATCCGTTGGTGCTCAGCCGCTTCCCGCCGCTGCGCGGCAATCTCGATATCGTGCGTGTCGATCTAGCGCCGGTGATGTGATTCGCGCGCCCGTTCGACCCGCTTGATCAAATCGGTAATCAACGTGCTTTGACTGAACGTCATGATCTGCACCGGCGCGCAAAACGCGACTTCGTCGCCAAAAACCGTCGGGTGCCGCAGCGACAGCACCACGCGCGGCGGGCTGGTCATCGCCGCATAACTGACATTGGTGATGTCGGCCAGTGCGATGCGTTGCTCCTGGCCATTATTTTTTACGACCAGGGCGTCGCCGTCGTCCAAAACTTCGTCGACGAGATCGAAGACATATTTCTTCATAAAATAGATGCCGAAAACGAAAATGATTGGCATGACAACGATGAAGGGAAATAGACCAGAACCCTTCGACAGCCCGGCATAAAGGCCGAGTCCGCCGACCAGGGCGCAGCCGCCAATCCAAATGATTGGGAAGACACGCTTATAATAAAAGGTCAGGGTCGATGAGATGAGGCTCATGCGGCCCATCGGCAATGCGTTATTCCGCCGCCGTTCGCCCTGCGCTCGTACCGAAACGCCGCTCGATGTAATCGATGACGATCTTTTGGAAATCGGCGGAGACCGTCGGGCCGCGCAATGTCATGGCTTTCTTGCCGTCGATGAAGACCGGCGCGGTCGGCGTTTCGCCGGTGCCGGGCAGCGAGATGCCGATATCGGCGTGCTTGGATTCGCCCGGGCCGTTGACGATGCAGCCCATCACCGCGACGTTGAGGCCTTCGACGCCCGGATAGCGCGTCTTCCATTCCGGCATCGAGTCGCGGATGAAATTCTGGATGCTGGAGGCAAGCTCCTGGAACGTGGTCGACGTGGTGCGGCCGCAACCGGGGCAGGCGGCGACGAGCGGCACGAAGGTGCGCAGCCCCACGGTCTGCAGCAGCTCCTGGGCGACTTTCACTTCCAGCGTGCGATCGCCATTCGGCTCGGGCGTCAGCGAGATGCGGATCGTATCGCCAATACCTTGCTGCAGCAGCACGCCCATGGCGGCCGATGACGCGACGATGCCCTTCGAGCCCATGCCGGCCTCGGTGAGGCCGAGATGCAGCGCGTAATCGCAACGCCGCGCGAGCTCGCCGTAGACGCCGATCAGGTCCTGAACCGCAGACACTTTTGCGGAAAGGATGATGTGGTCCTTCGGCAGGCCGATCTCCTCGGCGCGCTCGGCCGACAGCATCGCCGATTGCACCATGGCTTCGCGGGTCACGTCGCGGGCGTCAACCGGATGGTTCGACTTGGCGTTCTCATCCATCAGGTGCGTGAGCAGTTCCTGGTCGAGCGAGCCCCAATTGGCGCCGATGCGCACCGGCTTATTGTGCTTGATCGCGGTCTCGACGATGGCGCTGAACTGGCGGTCCTTCTTTTCCTTGAAACCCACATTGCCGGGATTGATGCGATACTTGTCGAGCGCTTCGGCGCAGGCCGGATGATCGGCCAGGAGCTTGTGGCCGATGTAATGGAAGTCGCCGACGATCGGCACGTCGACATTCATCTTCAATAGCCGCTCCTTGATGTGCGGCACGGCCGCCGCGGCCTCGTCACGGTCGACGGTGATGCGGACGATCTCGGAACCGGCCCGCGCCAGCGCCGCCACCTGCTTCGCCGTTCCCTCGACGTCGGCCGTGTCGGTATTGGTCATCGACTGCACCACGACGGGCGCGCCGCCGCCGACGGTCACGTTGCCGACCTTGACGCCGACCGTTTGATGCCTTGCGGCGGGACCGAAAAATTCCATCATAATCAGTACCTTAGGCTAATGCTGTGGTCCTTGGACCAATCATCCAGTGGGGCCTAGACTCCCTGCATATAGCGTCACCGCGGCCGGTTGACGAGGACGATGCCGCCCGCGACCAGAGCCACCGCCAGTGCGAAAGCAGGCGTCAGTGGTTCATTCAATACCAGATGACCGGCCGCCACGCCAAAGAGCGGGGCCAGGAAGGTGAAGACCGAAAGCCGGGCGGCGGAGTAGCGCACGATGAGCGCAAACCAGACCGCGAAAGTCACGCTCACCACCCAGATGGTCTGATAGGCGAAAGCGCCGATGGCGACGGCCGACGGCATGGCATTCATGTGCTCGTCAAATATCAGCGCACCGATGGCCAACAATGGGGCCGAGACCACGAGTTGGTAGAGCAAAGTTTTCTCGGCGCTGATACGGTTGAGCGCGCTCACCTTGATCAGCAACGTCGTCGCCGCCCAAGCGGCACCGGCGCCGACGAACATGATATCGCCGAGCACCTGGTGCAGAGCGGTCGCCGGCGTCGGCAGGCCGAAGGCAATGACGATACCCGCGAACGACAGCAACAGGCCGAGCCATTGCGACAGCGAAAAATGATCGCCAGGAACCAGCCAGCGCGATCCGATCACGACGAAAAACGGCGCCAGGTAGAGAAACAGCACGCCGCGCGTCGCGGTGGTCCACACCAGGCCGCGATAGATCAGCACGAATTCCAGCGCGAACAGGATGCCGGCCCAAACGCCCGCGCCTAAGGTGCCGTCACGCTTGAACAGCGGCATGCCGCGCAATTGCGTCCAGACGAAAACAATGATCGCGGCGAGCGCCGAGCGTGTCGAAGATTGAATCAGCGGTGGAATATCGTGGATCGCGAGCTTGATCGAAACGTTATTGAAGCCCCAGCTCAGGCAGAGCCCGATGGTTACAAGAATGGCGAAGACGTCGAGCGGGCGGGACGTCGGGGCAGGGGGCACGGCGTTCGGTTCAGTTGCGGAGAAATGTCAGCGGTCGCGGCAGTGCGAGCAAATGCCGGCGATTTCAATCAGCGGACTCTTGGGGGAAAAGCCGGCGGTGCGCGATGACGCTTTGAGCGCTTCGGCGACGCCGCCGCCCGGCGCTTCGCCGACGGCGCCGCAGCGTTCGCAGATCAAAAACACGACGAGATCGTCCCCGGCGTGATTGTGCACGCAGGCGACGAAGGCGTTGCGGCTTTCGATACGATGGACGAGGCCATTGTCGCGCAGAAAATCGAGCGCGCGATAGACCGTGATCGGCGCCGGGCGGGTGTCGCCCGCCAGATGGTCGATGATCTCATAGGCGCCGAGCGGCTTGTGACTGGCGAGCAGCGCTTCGAGCACCTGGCGCCGGATCGGTGTCAACCGCTGCGCCCGCGCCGCGCATTGCGCTTCGGCATGCGCGATGGCGCTGCTGGCGCAGCGGTCGTGGTCGTGATCGGGTGCGGGAAAGATCGCGCGCGCCATAGGGGTCATGTCTCAGTCACGGTAACGGGCAAACCTACCTCAAAGTCCGGCAATGGCCCATTTCGCACTGAGTGTAGCGGATCAGCGAAAATCGCGAAAACGTGACGCCAAGCCCGATATTTATGTTGCACTGCAACAAAAAGCGTCCCACATTCCCAGCGGTTCACGACAGTTCAGACCCATAAGGCGCCATTCTAGCATGGCGCCGCATTGAATTGGGGATTGCCATGTTGAAAGGAAAGTCCGCCCTGGTGACCGGGTCAACCTCGGGCATCGGTCTTGCCATTGCGCGCGCCATGGCGGCCGAGGGCGCCAACGTCACCATCAACGGCTTCGGCGACAAGGCGGCGATCGAAAAGGAGCGCAGCGGCATCGAGAAGGAATTCGGTGTCAAGGCGGTCTATTCGCCGGCCGACATGACCAAGCCCGCCGAAATCGCCGACATGGTGAAAACGGCGGAGAAGACTTTTGGCTCGCTCGACGTGTTGGTGAACAATGCGGGCATCCAGTTCGTTTCGCCGATTGAAGACTTTCCGATCGAGAAGTGGGATCAGATTCTCGCCATCAATCTGTCGGCGGCCTTCCACGCCATCCGCGCCGCGGTGCCGGGAATGAAATCGCGCAAATGGGGCCGCATCATCAGCACCGCTTCGGCCCATTCGCTGGTCGCCTCGCCATTCAAATCCGCCTATGTCACCGCCAAGCACGGCCTCGCCGGCCTGACCAAGACCGTCGCGCTCGAGCTCGCCACCTTTGGAGTGACCTGCAACTGCATCAGCCCCGGCTATGTGTGGACGCCGCTAGTCGAGAAGCAGATCCCGGATACGGCGAAAGCGCGCGGCATGACGGAAGAAGAGGTCAAGCGCGATGTGATTTTGGCGGCGCAGCCAACAAAGGAATTCATCACCGTCGATGAGATCGCGAGCCTTGCCGTCTACCTCTGCTCCGACCCGGCGAAGGCGATCACTGGCGCCAATCTCTCGATCGACGGCGGCTGGACCGCAGCGTGAGCGGCGCGGCGGCATGATCAAAATTCTCTCGTCGCTGTTGCCCGGCCGCGCGCCTGAGCAAAATGCCGCGCCTAAGCCGAAGCGCATCAATCTTGCGCTGCAAGGCGGCGGCGCGCACGGCGCCTTCACCTGGGGCGTGCTGGAACAGCTTTTGAGCGACGACCGGCTCGCCATCGAGGGCATTTCCGGCACGTCGGCGGGCGCCGTGAATGCCGTGATGCTGGCCGACGGCCTTACGCGCGGCGGCCGTGATGAGGCGCAGAAGCGGCTGGCCGAGTTCTGGCGCGCGGCCTCCTCCAGCGGCAGCCTGCCGGCACTGCAGCGCGCGGTGATGGAACGGCTACTGTCGTTCACGCCACTGGAAGGCACGCCGGTGCAGGCCTGGTTCGACGCCATGTCGCGCTATTTTTCGCCGTACGACGTCAATCCGCTCAATATCAACCCGCTCAAGGATTTGTTCGAGAAATTCGTCGACTTCGAGGCGCTGCGCGCCAATGCCGATCTGCAAATTTTCATCTCGGCGACCAATGTGCAGACCGGCCGCGTGCGCATTTTTCCGCGCGAAAAGATCACCGCCGATGCGGTGATGGCCTCGGCCTGCCTGCCGCTGTTGTTCCGCGCCGTCGAGATCGATGGCGTGCCCTATTGGGATGGCGGCTATCTGGGCAATCCGGTGATCTTTCCGTTTTTCCGCACCACCGCCACCGAGGACGTGCTGGTAGTGCAGATCAATCCGCTGGTGCGGCAGGAGACGCCGACGTCGTCAAGCGAGATCATGAATCGCATCAACGAAATCACGTTCAACTCGTCGCTGATCGGCGAATACCGCGCCATCGACTTCGTCGCCCGCTTGATCGACCAGGGCAAGCTGCCGCGCGGCACCGGGCCCGGGCAATATCGCCGCATCAATGTCCACCGTATCGTGCTCGACCGCTTCGGCACCCATTTCGACGCCTTCAGCAAGCTTTCGACCGACTTCGATTTCTTCGATATGCTGCACGTCAGCGGCAAGCGCGCCGCGCGGCGCTTCCTGGACGAGCATTTCGACGATATCGGCGTGAAAAGCACGGTGGATTTGCAGGCCGAAGCGCAGGCCGAATGGGCGTGATAAACTGGTTTTGATGCCGGATGTTCCCGCACTGCTCATCGCCGAAGTCGGCGGCGCGCGATTTGAGATCTGCGTTGCCGACATCACCACGCTTGCGGTCGACGCCATCGTCAATGCCGCTAACCGGAGCTTGCTCGGCGGCGGTGGCGTTGACGGCGCGATCCATCGCGCCGCGGGGCCGGAGCTATACGAGGAATGTAAAACGCTAGGCGGTTGCGCGACCGGGGCCGCGAAAATTACGCGCGGTTATCTGTTGCCGGCCAAGCACGTCATTCACGCCGTCGGTCCGGTCTGGAACGGCGGTGGCGAGGGCGAGGTGGAGCTGCTGGCGTCCTGCTATCGCACGGCGCTGGACCTGGCCGTAGCCCATCGCTTGACCTCGATAGCTTTTCCCGCGATCTCGACCGGCATCTATTGCTTTCCGCCTGACCACGCGGCGCGTATCGCCGTAGGCACAGTGGCCGCCGATTTGGCGGCGTCACCCCGCAGCATCGCTCGCGTCGTGTTCTGCTGCTTCGCGCCGGCCGCGGCCGACCACCACAGCGTTGCCTTTGCCGATCTGGGGTTGGCCTGAAAGCCGCCAACGGGCCCCTCAAGTAAGGCTCAGCTATCCTCAAATCGGCTAGACAATATCATAAGGTAACTTATAATGTGCTGGCGTCCCTTAAGCAGCCACATTGCTGCCGGTTCGGAGATCGCTATGCTTCCACGCTCGCTGAACAGAGAATTTGCCTTCACGATCAATGATGTAGCTAGAATGTTGCGAACCTATGCGGATTACAGGGGGGCGCAGTTCGGGGTCACCAGGGCGCAATGGGCGGTGCTAGTGCGGCTCGATCGCTTCGAGGGGCTGAAGCAATCGGAGCTCGCCGAAATGCTCGACCTGCAGCCGATTACGCTAACCCGCCTGCTCGATCGGCTCTGTAACAACGGCCTGATCGAGCGCCGCTCGGATCCCAATGACCGCCGCGCCAAGCGGTTGTTTTTGACGGCGGCGGCGCGGCCCATGCTGGAACAGCTTGGCGCGCTTGGCGAGGACATGATGACGACGGCGCTGGCCGGCGTTTCGCGCGAAACCGTCGAGCAGATCGTCGCCCAGCTGGCGGTGGTGAAAGAAAATTTGCGTCAGGCGATCCAGCAGCGTCCCGCCCCCGGCTCAGCCGGAGAACGCCGCTATGGCTGAGCCCGTCCTTAAACTTGCGCCAAGTCTGAAGCCGGCGAAGCCTCGCACGGCGACGCTCACCGATGCGCTGCGCAAGCGCATGCGGTTCATTCTCCTGGTCGTCGTGCCGGTCATCGCCGTGGTCACCGGACTTGTGTTCTACATGATGGGCGGCCGCTACGTTTCGACCGACGATGCCTATGTCCATGCCGCCAAGCTGATGGTGTCGACCGACATTTCCGGCCTCGTCAGCGAGGTCGACGTGCATGAAGGCCAGACGGTCAAGGCCGGCGATGTGTTGTTCCGCGTCGACCCGCGGCAGTTCCAGATCGCGCTGGACAACGCCAAGGCCAACTTGGCGCAAACGGCACTGTCGCTGCAGGCGATGAAGGAGGATTACGCGCGCATGCAGCAAGACATTGCCGCGCAGCAGTCGCAGGTTGAAATGGATGAGATCACGTTTGCCCGTGATGCCGCGATGTTGAAGACCAACGCCGTCGCCCAATCCACCTACGATCAGGCTCATTTCACCCTTGAAGGTGACAAGCGCAAGCTCGATTCCTTGAGCAAACTGTCGGAGGTGCAGCTCGCCCGGCTTGGCGGCAATCCGGACTTCGACATCACCCAGCATCCGCAATATCTGCAGGTTAAGGCGCAAGTCGAAGAGGCGCAGCGCCAGCTCGATCACACCGTGGTGCGGGCGCCGTTCGGCGGCGTGGTGACCCAGGTCGATGCGCTGCAGCCCGGCACATATCTGGTCGCCCAGACCGCCGCGTTGACCAATACCGGCGCGGTGGCGCTGGTCGCGACCAACGATGTCTGGGTCGATGCCAATATGAAGGAAACCGATCTGACCCATGTGAAGACCGGCGACAAGGTGAAAGTCTGGGTCGACAGCTATCCCGGCCATGTCTGGTCCGGCACCGTGGAGAGCATCGCTCCCGCCGCCGGCTCGGAATTCTCGATCCTGCCGGCGCAGAACTCGAGCGGCAACTGGGTCAAGGTGGGCCAGCGCATTCCGGTGCGGGTTCGCATCGATCCGAAGTCGGAAAAGCTTCAATTACGCGCCGGCATGAGCGTCACGGTCGAGATCGATACCGGCCATCGCCGAACGCTGTCCGAGCTTTTCTAAGAGCGAGGTGTCGCGCCATGGCGGCGAGCACGTCAGTTCAACCTGCCGAGCCAGCGTATCGCGGCCTCATCACCGCGTGCACGGTGCTGGCGACGCTGATGCAGGCGCTCGACACCACGATCGCCAATGTCGCGCTGCCCTATATGCAAGGCACGTTCGGTGCCGCGCCCGATCAAATCACCTGGGTGCTGACGTCGTATATCGTCGCCGCGGCGATCATGACCGCCCCGGTGGGCTGGCTGTCGGCGCGCTACGGACGCAAGACGTTGTTCGTCACCTGCCTTTCCGGCTTCACAGTCGCCTCCATGCTGTGTGGGCTGGCCAACAGCCTCGACCAGATGGTGCTGTTCCGTTTGCTGCAAGGCGCGTTCGGTGCCGGTCTGGTGCCATTGTCGCAAGCGACCATGCTCGATCTCTATCCGCTGGAAAAGCGCGGCCAGGCCATGGCGCTGTGGGGTGTCGGCGTCATGGTCGGACCGGTGATCGGCCCGACGCTCGGCGGTTATCTCACCGACGTTTACAATTGGCGCTGGGTGTTCTTCATCAACCTGCCGTTCGGATTGCTCGGCATCGCCGGGCTGATCATTTTCCTCAAGGATCGCGGCCGTAACGCAACGCTGCGATTCGATTGGATCGGTTTTGGCGCGCTCAGCCTGGGGCTGGCGGCACTGCAACTCGTGCTCGACCGCGGCGAGCTGAAGGACTGGTTCAGCTCGATGGAGATCATTATCGAGGCGGCGCTGGCCGCGCTCGGCCTCTATCTCTTTCTTGTTCAGATCACTACGGCGAAGCGGCCGTTCATTCCGCCGCGCATCTTCCGCGATGTCAATTTCACCGCCGGCCTGTTGGTGATGTTCTCCATCGGCATGGTGCTGCTGGCGAGCTCCGCCTTGCTGGCGCCCTATCTGGAAACGCTTGCCCCCTATTCCGTCGCCCAAGCCGGCCTGTTGATGGCGCCGCGAGGGGTGGGAACCATGGTCGCCATGATGGCCGCCGGCCGCTTGGCCAATCGCTTGGATCCACGGCTGATGATGCTGGCCGGCTTCGTCATGTTGGCCGAATCGGCGCGCGAGATGGTGGGCTGGACGCCGGATATCGATGCCTGGTCGCTCGCTTATACGACCATGCTGCAGGGCGCCGGCCTTGGCCTCGTCTTCACGCCGCTGCAAGTGATCGCGTTCTCGACGCTGCCGGCGGATCTGCGCACCGACGGCACGTCGCTGTTCAGCCTGGTGCGCAATGTCGGCTCTTCCATCGGTGTTTCGGTCGCGTCCTTCCTGCTGGCGCAGAACACGCAAATCATGCATGCGCAGATTGCCGAGCGGGTGACGCCGTTCAATCACGCGCTGCAGACTGGCAGCGCCTATCTGTTCTGGAACAGCGCCACCAGTGCCGGCTTAAGCAACCTCAATGCCGAGATCACGCGGCAGGCTACGATCATCGCCTATATGGACGATTTCAAGCTGATGCTACTGGTCGCGCTGCCGCCAGTGTTCCTGATCTTGCTGATGCGCAAGCCACGCGCCGTGCCGGCCTCCAGCGACCATGTCGCGGTGGTCGATTAATGCAAAACGGGCGGCGCCTTGCGGCACCGCCCGTCCGTCGTCCTATTTGAGTACCCTAGCCGCGCGGCTATTCCGCCGCGCCGCCGGCCGCCTCGCGTTGCGGCTCACCCTCGGCCTTCTGTTTGGCTTCGAGGTCCTCGCCGGTCTCCTGATCGACGACTTTCATCGACAGCCGCGTCTTGCCGCGTTCGTCGAAGCCTAAAAGCTTGACCTTGACCTTGTCGCCTTCCTTGACGACGTCGGATGTCTTCTGCACCCGCCGCTGCGCCAACTGGCTGATATGGACCAGGCCGTCCTTGGCGCCGAAGAAGTTCACGAAGGCGCCGAAGTCCATGACTTTGACCACGGTGCCGTCGTAGATGTGGCCGACTTCCGGCTCCGACGCGATCGACTTGATCCAGTTGATCGCCGCCTTGATCTGCTCGCCGTTGGCGGAGGCCACCTTCACCGTGCCGTCGTCTTCGATGTTGATCTTGGCACCGGTCTTTTCCACGATCTCTCGGATCACCTTGCCGCCGGTGCCGATCACTTCGCGGATCTTATCGGTCGGGATCTTGAACGTCTCGATGCGCGGCGCGTACTCGCCGAGCTCGGCGCGGGCGCTGGTCAAGGCTTTCGACATTTCGCTTAAGATATGCAGACGGCCGTCCTTGGCTTGGGCCAAAGCGACCTTCATGATCTCCTCGGTGATGCCGGCGATCTTGATGTCCATTTGCAGCGAGGTGACGCCGCCTTCGGTACCGGCAACCTTGAAGTCCATGTCGCCGAGATGATCCTCGTCGCCGAGGATGTCGGAGAGCACCGCAAAGCGCTTGTCCTCGAGAATGAGGCCCATGGCGATGCCCGCGGTCGGCCGTTTCAGCGGCACGCCAGCATCCATCAGCGCCAGCGAGGAGCCGCACACCGTCGCCATCGATGACGAGCCGTTCGACTCCGTGATCTCGGAGACGATGCGGATGGTGTAGGGAAACTCTTCCTTCGCCGGCAACATCGGGTGGATGGCGCGCCAAGCGAGCTTGCCGTGGCCGATCTCGCGGCGGCCCGGCGCGCCCATGCGGCCGGTTTCGCCGACCGAATAGGGCGGGAAGTTGTAGTGCAGCAGGAACGTTTCCTTATACGTCCCTTGCAGCGCGTCGATGAACTGTTCGTCCTCGGAGGTGCCGAGCGTGGCGACCACCAGGGCCTGAGTCTCGCCACGGGTGAACAGCGCTGAGCCGTGGGTTCGCGGTAGCACGCCGACCTCGGCCACGATAGGCCGCACGGTCTTGACGTCGCGGCCGTCGATGCGCTGACCGGTGTCGAGGATGTTCCAGCGCACGATCTTGGCTTCGAGCTCCTTGAACACGCCGGCAACCGCCTGCTTGTCGTAGGTCGGTTCGCTGCCATCCGGGAAGAAATGCGCCATTACCTTCTGCTTGACGGCGGCGACGGCGTCCTGGCGATCCTGCTTGCGCACGATCGCGTAGGCCGCGCGCAAATCCTTCTCGGCGATGCCGAGGATTTCCTTTTCCAGCGCCTTGTTGTCGGCGACGACGAGCTCGCGCGGCTCTTTCGCGGCTTTCTCGGCGAGCTTGATGATCGCCTGGATCACCGGCTGGAAATGGCGGTGGCCGAACATCACCGCGCCGAGCATGATCTCCTCGGACAGCTCTTTGGCTTCCGACTCCACCATCATCACGGCGTCTTGGGTGCCGGCGATAACCAGATCGAGGTGGCTCTCCTTCATCTCGTCGAGCGTCGGATTGAGCACGTATTCGTTGTTGATGAAGCCGACGCGGGCGCCGCCGATCGGGCCCATGAACGGGGCGCCGGACAGCGTCAGCGCCGCGGACGCCGCCACCATGGCGACGATGTCGGGATCGTTCTCCTGGTCGTGCGACAGCACGGTGATGGTCACCTGGGTATCGCAGCGCCAGCCGTCGGCGAACAGCGGACGGATCGGGCGATCGATCAGGCGCGAGGTGAGCGTGTCCTTTTCAGTCGGACCGCGCTCGCGCTTGAAGTAGCCGCCGGGAATCCGGCCGGCCGCGTAATATTTCTCGGTGTAGTTGACGGTCAGCGGCAGGAAATCGATGCCTTCCTTCGGCTGCTTGGCGGCGACGACGGCCGCGAGCACGCTGGTTTCGCCATAAGTGGCGAGCACGGCTCCGTCGGCTTGACGCGCGATCCTGCCGGTTTCCAGCGTTAGGTTGCGGCCACCCCAGTCGAGTTGGACACGGTGTATATCGAACATTGCGATTGTCTTTCATGGTTTTCGGGATTGCGCGAAAGCCATGAGCAAGACGGCGAGACGCTGTCGTTCGCAAAGCCTTTGCGAATCGAAACAGCGTCCGGCGATCCTGCCATGGCCATCGGGCCTTCCAGTGGTGCGGACGGGCATCGGCCCGTCGCTGCTAAATCGGCAACCCTTGGCTGCCGGGCAAACGGCGGAGGCATTTTGCGATCCGCCACGAAACGCGCGAGTCCTCCCGCGCGCAAACTTTTCAGCGGCGAATACCCAGCCGCTCAATCAACTCCTTGTAACGCCCTTCATTGGTACGCCGCAGATAGTCGAGAATCTGACGCCGCTGCGACACGAGCTTGAGCAAGCCCCGCCGCGAGTGGTTGTCCTTGATGTGCGACTTGAAGTGATCTTGCAGGTTGTTGATCCGCTCCGAAAGCAGCGCAACCTGGACTTCGGGCGAGCCGGTGTCATTGGACTTGACGGCGTAAGTCTTAATGACTTCCGCCTTACGCGCGGTCGTAATCGACATCGTCACTAACCTCTTTTTCTTACGGCGCGACCTGTCACGCCGGTTAAATTAAATACACGTCGGGGAATGATTTCACCGCGATCAACCTCGGCAATGGCCACGAGTTGGCCGCTCGAAGCGACCTGGACCATACCGCGGAAGATGGTGGCATCCCGTCCGCGCAACAAGACGGCTTGGCCTCTTGCGAGCCTTGCCGCATCTGCCGGGCTTACGGCCAGCGCCGGGATGTCGTCCAGCGCGGTCTCAATCGGCAGGAGCACGTCAGCGAGGTGTCCCTCGCCAGCGGCTGCTCTATGGCACAAAGATTCCAGGGGTTCCAGCGAAATCATGTCGGTTTCGCCGAACGGCCCGACCCGGCTGCGGCGCAGCGCCGAGACGTGGCCGAATACGCCCAGCACCCGGCCAAGATCGCGTGCCAGCGAGCGGACATAGGTGCCTTTGCCGCATTCGGCCGAAAACATGGCGTGGTCGGCATCGGGCGTTCCGACGAGTTCCAGGCGATGGATCGACACGGCCCGGGGTGCGAGCTCGACGATTTCGCCGTCGCGGGCCAGATCGTAGGCCCGCTCGCCGGCAATTTTGACCGCCGAAAAGCGTGGCGGCACTTGCTCGATGGTGCCGGTGAAGCGGGGCAGCTCGGCCCTGATCGCCGCCGCATCGGGCCGGCTTTCGCTGGTCGCGACGACCCTGCCTTCGGCATCGTCGGTGTCGCGTTCCTCGCCCCAGCGCACGGTAAACAGATAGGTTTTGCGGCTATCGACCACGAACGGCACGGTCTTGGTCGCTTCGCCGAGCGCGATCGGCAGGCATCCCGACGCCAGCGGATCGAGCGTGCCGGCGTGACCGGCGCGCTTGGCCGAGAACAGGCGCTTGATGACTGCAACCGCGTGGGTCGAAGTCATGCCGATCGGCTTGTCGAGCACGATCCAGCCGTGCACGTCGCGCTTCTTGAATTTTTGCTGCTTCGGCCCCTGTTGGGGCGGCTCGCTGCCGTCTTGCGGCGGCGAATCGGGGAGCGGAATGAACGTCTGGCCGGACATTATTCGTCCTTCTCGCCGTCCAGGTCGCGTTGGACTGCAGGTGTTCGCAAAAGCTTCTCGATCCGTTCTGCTTCGTCGAATCGCTCATCGGCGCGGAATCGAATTTCAGGTGCGAATTTTAGGTTAACGCGCCGCGCGATCTCGCCGCGTACGTAGCGCTTGTTGCGGTCCAGCGCGGCGATCACCCCATCGACGTCGCGGCCGCCGAGCGGCATCACGTAGATCGTCGCCAGTCGCAGGTCGGCGGTCATGCGCACCTCGGGCACCGTGATCAGGTGCGCCTGGATCACCGGGTCATGGATATCGCCGCGCGTGAGCATGTCGGCGAGCTCGTGCCGGATCAGTTCGCCGACGCGAAGCTGGCGTTGCGAGCCGCCGCCTGCCTGATCGTTACGTTGATGACGTGGCATTGTCTTTCTATTTCGTCGTGAAGCCGGGCTTGAACCGTGCATTCACATCTTGAAATGTTGTTTGCAATCGAAGCGTGGATGGCCGGAATATATCCGGCCACGACGGCTACAGCGACCGCTGCACGCTCTCCACGCGATAACACTCGATAATGTCGCCGGCTTTCATGTCCTGGTAGTTCTCGAAGGCCATGCCGCATTCCTGGCCGGCGACGACTTCGCGCGCGTCATCCTTGAAGCGCTTGAGTTGCGACAGCTTGCCCTGATGCACGACGACGCTGTCGCGGATCAGCCGGACATTGGCGCCGCGCTCGACGACGCCGTCGGTGACGCGACAGCCGGCGACACTGCCGACCTTCGAAACCTTGAAGATTTCGAGAATGACGGCGTTGCCGAGCATGGTCTCGCGCAGCGTCGGCGCCAAGAGGCCCGACATTGCCTTTTTCACGTCGTCGACCAGGGCATAGATGATGTCGTAGTAGCGGATTTCGATGCCGGCCTGCTCGGCGGCCTCGCGCGCTTCCTTGTGGGCGCGAACGTTGAAGCCGATGACGGCGGCGCCCGAGGCTTCCGCCAGCGTGATGTCGGATTCGGTAATGCCGCCGACCCCGGAATAGATCACGCGCGCCAGCACTTCATCGGTGGACATTTTGTCCAACGCGCCGACGATGGCTTCGATCGAACCCTGAACGTCGCCCTTGATCACCAGCGGGAATTCCTTGCGGCCGGTGGTCTTGAGCTGACTCATCATCTGCTCGAGCGAACCGCGCATGCCGGTTTGCCGCGCCGCCATTTTTTCGCGCTTTTGCCGGACGCGATAATCGGTGATCTCGCGGGCGCGGGATTCGGTATCGACAACCGCAAGCCGGTCGCTGGCTTCCGGCGTGCCGTTGAAGCCCAGCACCTCGACCGGCATCGACGGGCCCGCGGCGACCACGGAATGGCCAGTATCGGACATCAGCGCGCGCACGCGGCCCCATTCGGAGCCGGCGACGACGATGTCGCCGGGCTTGAGCGTGCCGCGTTGCACCAGAACCGTTGCCACCGGGCCGCGGCCGCGATCGAGCCGCGCTTCGATCACCGTGCCTTCGGCCGGGCGGTTCGGATTGGCCCTCAGTTCGAGCACCTCGGCCTGCAGCGCGATCATGTCGAGCAGCTTGTCGAGATTGGTCTTTGCCTTGGCCGAGACTTCGATTTCCAGGGTATCGCCGCCGAGCGACTCGACCTGGATCTCGTGCTGCAACAATTCGGTGCGGACGCGCTCGGGCTTGGCGTCGGGTTTGTCGATCTTGTTGATGGCGACGATGATCGGCACCTTCGCCGCCTTAGCGTGGTGGATCGCTTCCACCGTTTGCGGCATGACGCCGTCGTCGGCCGCGACGACCAGCACGACGATATCGGTGATCTTGGCGCCGCGCGCGCGCATCGCAGTGAACGCGGCGTGGCCTGGCGTATCGATGAAGGTGATGCGGCCGCCCGACGGCGACGTCACCTGATAGGCGCCGATATGCTGGGTGATGCCGCCGGCTTCACCGGCCGCGACTTCGGTCGAGCGGATGGCGTCGAGCAGCGACGTCTTGCCGTGATCGACATGGCCCATGATGGTGACGACCGGCGCGCGCGGCTGCAGGTTCGCCGCGTCATCGGGCGTATCGAACATGCCTTCTTCGACGTCGGATTCGGCGACGCGGCGCACGGTGTGGCCGAGTTCCTCGGCGATGAGCTGGGCGGTGTCGGCGTCAATCGTATCGGTGATCTTCGCCATGTGACCCTGCTGCATCAAGATGCGCACCACGTCGACGGAGCGCTCGGCCATGCGGTTGGCCAGTTCCTGGATGGTGATCGTCTCCGGAAGCGTCACTTCGCGGGCGATCTTTTCCTTGGGCTCGCTATCGCGATGGCCGCTGATGCGCTGGACGCGGCGGCGGAACGAGGCGACCGAGCGCTCGCGCACCTCGTCGGCGGTAAGGGCGGTCACGACGGTGAGGCGGCCGCGGCGCTTTTCGCCGACGCTGCGCGTCGGCTTCGGTGCCGGTGCCGGACGCACCGCCACGCCGCCACGGCGCGGGCGCGGCGCTTCGTCTTCGTCGGCCTCGAGCGCGGGACGCGCGCCGGGCTTTGCTGCCGTGGTCGCATCGGTACCGAAGCGCTTCTTGGCGACCTCGTCGGCCTTGCGCTTGGTTTCCTCGTCGTGCTTGCGGCGGCTTTCTTCGTTGAGCTTGCGGGCTTCCGAAGCCGCCCGTTCGGCGCGGTCGGCTTCCTCGCGGGTGCGGCGGACGCGGGCCTCTTCCTCGGCGCGCGAGCGCTCCTCATGTTCGCGCAATTGCGCGCCGGCGAGCGCTTGCGCACGAGCGCTGCGCTCCTCCTCGGTGAGCGTGCGCAGCACGACTCCGGAGGTTTTCGGCGAGGCGGCGGCAGCGGCAGCCGGAGTTGCCGCCGCTGGGGCTCGTGCGGTCGCGGGCGCGGCGGCTTGCTTCGGCGTTGCGCTCCGTTCGGGAGCCACAGGTTCCGCTTTGCCCTCGGCCGGGCCGATGCGGCGTTTGACCTTTTCGACGACGACGGCCTTGCTGCGGCCATGGCTGAAGCTTTGGCGCACGACGCCTTGCTCGACGCCGCCGCGCTTGAGCGTCAGCGTCTTCGTCGAGCTCACGCTCAGCTTGTCACCGCTATTCTTGGTCGTCTCGGTCATGCGTATCCATTTCTAAACGCGTCGATTTCCCGGGCCGGCTTGGCTCGCCGCTCCGAAATCGCTCCAGGCGCCGCAAACGCGCCAAAAACGTGTCGCTCGGGGGGCCGGCAAGCAGGGCTGCATGTATCACATTTGGGCGCCCCAATGCCAAATCCAATTGCGCCGAGGTCAAAATGCCGATCGTAAGGATAGGGCCGTGCTCCGGCCGTCGCCGCCGCGCCGCATCGAGCTTGCGGACGCCGTCGGCAGCCGCCTCGGCCGCATGAAGGAGGGCGACAACCCTCTCCTGGGCCAAAGCCGCTTCGACCCTGGTGAATCCGGTTGCGACCAGGCCGGCTTTGCCCGCCATGGCGAGCGCATCGAGGGCGGAACGTTCGAGCAGCTGCCCGGTGCGGGCGACGAGGTCCGCCGGCAGGCGAACCTCCCGCTTGAAACCGCGGGCCAGCGCCTTGCGCTTGACCGCGTCCGACAGCGCATCCTGCGTTGCCGTCACCCAGACGCCGCGCCCGGGCAGCTTGCGCTTGAGATCCGGGACCGCCTCGCCATCGGGTCCGATGACGAAGCGGATCATATCGTCGACCGGCCTTACCGTGCGCGTCGCCACGCACATCCGTTCGAGCTCTTGCGCTCGCGGTCCGCTATCGAGCTCGATATCGCGGGACGGTTCGATCATGCGTGCGCGGCGTCCTTACGGCTGCGCCTCGACCGCAGGCGCTTCCGCAACGGGCGGCGGCGCCAGATCGGCCTCGGTGATCCAGCCGGCCTTCAGCCGCGCCTGCATGATGATCGCTTCGGCGTCCTCGCGAGTCATCTCGAAGCCGTCGAGGATGCCGGGCTCGCGCTTCGACTCGCCGTCCTTGCGCTCGGTCCAGCCGGCAAGATCGTCGGTAGCGCAGCCGGCCAAATCCTCGACCGTCTTGACGCCGTTCTCGCCGAAGCGGACCAGCATGGCGGTGGTAACGCCCGGTATGTCCTTGAGCGCGTCCTCGACGCCAAGCTCGACACGCTTGGCATCGAGCTCGGCCTCGATCTTGGCGAGATATTCGCTGGCGCGATTTTGCAGCTCGGCCGCGGTGTCCTCGTCAAAACCTTCGATATTGGCGATTTCCTTGACGTCGACCAAGGCCAGCTCTTCGACCGAATTGAAACCTTCCGACGCCAGCAATTGGCCGATGACCTCGTCGACGTTGAGCGAATCGATGAACATGCGCGTGCGGTTCTCGAATTCGGCCTGGCGGCGTTCGGACTCTTCCTGCTCGGTCAGGATGTCGATGTCCCAGCCGGTGAGCTGCGACGCCAGCCGCACGTTCTGGCCGCGCCTTCCGATGGCCAGCGAAAGCTGCTGATCCGGCACGACCACCTCGATGCGCTCGCGCTCCTCGTCGAGCACCACCTTGGCGACTTCGGCGGGCGCCAAGGCGTTGACGACGAATGTCGCGATGTCGTGCGACCAAGGAATGATGTCGATCTTTTCGCCCTGCAATTCGTTGACTACCGCCTGCACGCGCGAGCCGCGCATGCCGACGCAGGCGCCGACCGGATCGACCGATGAATCGCGCGACTGCACGGCGATCTTGGCGCGGGAGCCCGGATCGCGCGCCACCGCCTTGACCTCGACGATGCCGTCATAGATTTCCGGCACCTCTTGGGCGAACAGTTTCGACATGAATTGCGGATGGGTGCGGGACAGGAAAATCTGTGGCCCGCGCTGCTCGCGCCGCACGTCGTAGATATAGGCGCGGATACGGTCGCCGTTGCGGAACACCTCGCGCGGCAGCATCTCGTCGCGCCGCACGATCGCTTCGCCGCGGCCGAGATCGACCACGACGTTGCCGTACTCAACGCGCTTGACGATGCCGTTGACGATGTCGCCGATGCGATCCTTGTATTCGTCATATTGCCGGTCGCGCTCGGCTTCGCGCACCTTCTGCACGATCACCTGCTTGGCCGATTGCGCGGCGATGCGGCCGTATTCGAGCGGCGGCAACGGATCGGCGATGGTGTCGCCGATCTGGGCCGCCGGATGGCGCCGGCGCGCGTCTTCGAGGCTGATCTGCATCGCCGGATTTTCGACGGTCTCGACCACCAGCATGTGGCGCGACAGATGCAGCTCGCCGCTCTTCGGATCGATCTCGGCGCGCACTTCGGTCTCGCTGCCGTAGCGTGAGCGGGCGGCCTTGGCGATCGCGTCCTCCATGGCGCCGAGCACGATCTTGCGATCGATGGCTTTTTCCCGCGCGACCGCGTCGGCGATCTGCAAGAGTTCGAGTTTATTGGCGCTTACTGTCGCCATAAGTCAGTCTCCCTTGAATTGGCTTGCAGGCTGGTCTTGTTCCGGCGCCGCATGGCCATGTCGTGTTTGATGTCCAGTGTTTGTTTGGTGCTTGTGTCTTGTTTGGTGTTTATGCGGCGCCTGATGCGGCGCCTGATGCGGCGCCTGATGCGGCGCTCGGTGCCGTCCGTTGCGTCGCTGCGGCTGATGCGGACGGCGTCGCCCTCGGTGCCGAGAAGCTGGCCGCGGAAGCGCCGCCGGCCGTCGACCGGGACGGTCATCTCCACATGGGCGACATGACCGGCATAACGGTCGAAATCCGAATGCCGCACCAGCGGCCGGTCGATGCCGGGCGACGAAATCTCCAGCTGGTACGCCCCCTCGATCGGATCGGCGACATCGAGCACCGGCGACAGCGCCCGCGATGCGGCCTCGCAATCCTCGATCGACAAGGTGCCGTCCGGCCGCTCGGCCATGATCTGCACCGTACAGCCGGCGGAGCCGGAAATGCGCACCCGCACCAGCCGATAGCCAAGCCCGGCAAGCACCTGCTCGGCGAGCGCGGCGACGCGCGCGGCGCGTCCCGGCTCGGTGATGAGCCGCGGCTCGTCGGCAAAGGTCGTGGGCGTGTCGTTCATGCTCGTTACGGCCGTGAATTCCAGCAACATGCGTCCTGCAAGTGAACCGCTTGGCCCTCAGGTAACAAACTGGCTTCAGGTAACAAAAAAGAGCGGGTCCCGGGGGAACCCACTCTCAAAACCGTTCGGTTATGAGGTATCCATAACGGACAGCAGGAATATAGCGCCTTATCGGGCTAAAGCAAGGGCCCTTCAGGGTTCAGTAATCAGTAACCAGTAATCAAAGACGTGCCAAAAACCACGCGGTACCGGTCCCTGACGTCTGATCACTGAGACCTGAAATGGGTGTAATCGTCTCGCTGATCCCCGAGCTGGAAGACGTCATCCAACGCGGCGCGCGCGAAAAGCGCGTCGACGCGCTACAGCGCATTACGGCCCTCTTCCTTGACGGCGCCAAGAGCTACAGCGACGCGCATGTCGACGTGTTCGACGACGTATTCAGCCTGCTGATCGAGGAGATCGAGACCAAGGCGCGTGCCGCGTTGTCGCGCCATCTCGCACCGGTCGGCAACGCCCCGGTCAAGGTGCTCCGCACGCTCGCCAACGACGACGATATCGCCGTCGCCGGACCGGTGCTCAAATATGCGCCGCGGCTTGCCGAAACCGATCTGGTCGGTGTCGCAACAACCAAAAGCCAGGCCCATCTGCAGGCCATCTCGGCGCGCCCGGCGCTCGGCGAGGCGGTGACGGATGTGCTGGTGCGGCGCGGCGATCGCGAGGTCGCGCGCTGCGTCGCCGACAATCCCGGTGCACGGATCTCGCAAGACAGCTTTGTTAGCCTGGTCAGGCGCGCCGAAGGCGACGGCATCCTGGCCGAAAAGGTCGGCCTGCGGCCGGATATCCCTGAGCCGATGTTCCGCGAATTGCTGACCAAAGCGACCGCGGTGGTGCGCGATCGCCTGCTTGCCGCGGCGACAGCCGGCGGCAAGGCGCAGATTCACCGCGTGCTGACGAGAGTCTCCAAGGAGGTCGGCGCGCGTGTCGGTCCGCGCGACTACAATGCCGCGCAACGTGTCGTGCTCAGTCTCGATCGCGCCGGCCGGCTGAACGAGGCGGCGCTGGCGGCGTTCTGCAGCGACAAAAAATTCGAAGAAACGGTGGTCGCGCTGGCAACGCTCGCCAAGGTACCGATCAATGTTGCCGACCGGCTCCTGGGCGGCGAGCGGCCCGATCCGGTGCTGATCCTGTGTCGGGCCATCGGTCTGAACTGGTCCACGGTGAAGGCCATTATCTTGCTGCGGCCCGATGCGAAAAGCGCGTCGCAAGGGCTCGATGCCGCGTTCGCCAATTATGAACGGCTTTCAGGCGCGACGGCGCGGCGTGTGGTGCGCTTTTGGCAGGTCCGGCAGGCCCGCTAATTTTGGCCGCTGCGTTCAAACTTTACGGAAAATCAGAAAGCACGACGCGCGCTCTTCGCGTGCGGCCTTGGCGTGGTAGCGCGTCTGGATGAAGCCGGGCCAAGCTTTTCGCCAATCGTCGGCACACTGCGCCGTCCATTCGAAATCCGCCGAACGCAACAGGCGCTGCAAGGTCCAGGCGGCATAATCGGCAATATCCGTCACGAAGCGGAATTCGCCGCCTGGACGCAAGATGCGGGCAAGCCGCGCCACCATCGCGTCCTGCACGAAGCGGCGCTTCCAATGCCGCCGTTTCGGCCATGGATCGGGATGAATCAGATCGATGCGCGCCAACGCGTTTTGTGGCAGCCACGCCATCAGGTTCACGGCGTCATCGAAATGCAGCCGGATGTTCTGCAGCCTGCCGCTTTCGATTGCGGCGAGCGCTTTGGCCATGCCGTTGACGAAAGGCTCGACGCCGATGAAGCCGGTGCGCGGTCGCTCCTGCGCCTGCGCGACCAAATATTCGCCGCCGCCGAAGCCGATCTCGAGCTCAACGTCGTCGACCGGGACCGGAAACAGCGTGCCGAGCGCGGCGGGAGCGGGGCGGCCGAGATCGATGGCGAGCCGCGGCAACAGCATCTCGATCAGCCGCGCCTGATGCGGGCGCAGCTTGTGACCCTTGCGCCGGCCGAAGAAGGCGCGATCCTGATGTTGTTTCGGACTCATGGCTCGTCATGGCCGCGCCTGTCGCGACCATCCACGTCTTTATTGAACCGTATAGCAAAGACGCGAATGGCCGGCACATAGGCCGGCCATCGCGAACGAAGCAACGTGAGCGCAATCAGCGCAGCGCGCGTTTGAGCGCGTCGGCGAGATCGGTGCGCTCCCACGAGAAGCCGCCGTCCTTGTCCGGGGCGCGGCCGAAATGGCCGTAAGCCGCGGTGCGCTTATAGATCGGTCGATTGAGCTTGAGCGCGCGCCGGATATTGGTCGGCCGCAGCGGGAAAATCTCCTGCAGCGTCTTGGCGAGCTTTTTTTCGTCCGCCTTGCCGGTGCCGTGGGTGTCGACATAGAGCGACATCGGATCGGCAACGCCGATCGCATAGGCGACCTGGATGGTGCACTGTTCAGCGAGACCGGCCGCGACCACGTTCTTGGCCAGATAACGCGCCGCGTAGGCTGCCGAACGGTCGACCTTGGTCGGGTCCTTGCCGGAGAACGCGCCGCCGCCGTGCGGCGCATAGCCGCCATAGGTGTCGACGATGATCTTGCGCCCGGTCAGGCCGCAATCGCCGTCCGGCCCGCCGACGACGAAGTTACCCGTTGGATTGACCAGGAAATCAGCGTCCTTCTTCGGCATCCAGCCTTTCGGTAGCGCGGACGCTACGGCGTCGCCGATCAAATCCTTGACCATGCCCGGCGTGTATTTCTTGCCGTTGCGGTTCTGCGCATTGTGCTGGGTCGAGACCACGACTTTGGTGCAGCCGACCGGCTTGCCGTCGACATATTGCACCGTCACCTGGCTCTTGGCATCCGGTTGCAGGTCGAACAATTGCTTGGCGCGGCGCTTTTCCGACAGCACTTTGAGAATCTTATGCGCGAAATAGATCGGCGCCGGCATGAACGAGCCCTTCTCGTAGACCTCGCTCTCGGTGCAGGCGTAGCCGAACATCATGCCCTGGTCGCCGGCGCCTTCGTTTTCCTCGCCCTTCTTTTTCTTTGCGTCGACGCCCATGGCGATGTCGGGCGACTGGCCGTGCAGCAGCACTTCGACGTCGGCGCCGTGGTAGGAAAAGCCGCTCTGGTCGTAGCCGATATCCTTCACCACGCCGCGCGCGATTTCAGTGATCAGCTCGCGATCGACGACCGCCGTATCGTTGATCTTGCGGAACAACTGGCCGCGGCCTTCGCCGGCGACGATGATCTTGTTGGTCGTGCACAGCGTCTCGCAGCCGAGCCGGGTATTGATCAGGCTGTCATCGGCGATGCCGAGCTTGACGTCCCGCTCGATGAAGGCGTCGAGAATGGCGTCCGAGATCTGGTCGCAGACCTTGTCCGGATGGCCTTCCGACACGGACTCGCTGGTGAATAGGTAATTTGCACGTGACACTGCGAAACACTCCCCTCGTGAGGCGGCCCCGATCGCCTTGAACTTTATCTGTTTTGACGGCCTGGGCTGCCGGCGCCGGTGAACTCCCGCGCCGATCCATAGGGGTTTTTGCAGCGTCGCCCTGCGCGGTCAAGATGTGGGCTGCGAGTGGGCGGCTGTGGGCACCGCGCCGCCGAAGCCTGCCTCAGTGCTTGTCGTCGGCGATTTGCTCGACCAGGTCGACGATGCGCCGCCGCAGCTTGGAATCGTTGATGCGCGTGAACGCCTTGGTGAGGGCGAGGCCGTCCGAGGTGGCGAGAAAATCGGAGACATAGGCGGGCGAAGGCGCCTCACCCACATGCTCGTGGCGCGTTCCCGACTGAACGTGCGGCGCGCCCTCGAAGAAGAATGCGATCGGCACCTGGAGGATATTCGAAATCTGTTGCAGCCGGCTGGCGCCGATCCGGTTAGTGCCTTTCTCGTATTTCTGGACTTGCTGGAACGTCAGACCGAGCGCGTCGCCGAGTTTTTCCTGGCTCATCGACAGCATCATCCGCCGCATACGCACGCGGCTGCCGACATGTTTGTCGATTGGGTTCGGCGCCTTTTTGGCGATCATAATCATCCGCTCCTCTATCACCCCTGTTTATGGGTAATGGCCATGGATAGTAATTCCATTGCAATCGATAGCAACTCCTGGGCGGCCCATATGCCGATGGTTCGGCATTAGGTCATTCAAAAATGTGATTAACTTCCCTTTCTGCGTGTTGCGTTGCCTGCGGTTGCCCGGCTCGGTTGCGGCGAGAGCAAGGTTCAAACGGCCCATAAATTTCATTTATGGGGCTCGATAGGCCTCCGGCCCATTTTTTATTCCGCAATGCCGGATTGGAAGCGCTGGCGCACGACGAGAAAGAGTGCGATCGCGACCATGACGATGGCCGGAGCATCGCCGACGCGGGCATAGAGCGGTGCCCGCACCGATCGTGGCAACGGCGAATCGATCACGCCTTCTCGGCCCAGCGGCAATGAATTGACGATCCGGCCAAGCGGATCGACGACCGCGGAGATGCCGGTATTGGCGGCGCGCACGACCGGCAGGCCTTCCTCGATGGCCCGGATGCGCGCCTGCTGCAAATGTTGGTAAGGCCCGGTGCTGATGCCGAACCAGCCATCATTGGTGACATTGACGATCCAGCCGGGCCGCTGGCCGCGCGGCACGACATCGTCCGGGAAAATGATCTCATAGCAGATCAACGGCAGCGCAACCGGCGCGCCTGGTATGGCGATCAGCCGGCGCCGATCGCCGGCGAGGAAACCGCCGCGCTGCTTGGTGAGCTCCTGAAAACCGAGACGCGCGAGGATTTTTTCGAACGGCAAATATTCGCCGAACGGCACCAAATGAACTTTGTCGTAGAGTGCGACGATCGAGCCCGAGTGGTCGATGGCGTAAATCGAATTATAGACGGCCGGTGCTGAGGGATTTATCGGCTCGGCGACGCGCACCGCGCCGGTGATCAGCACGGCGTTTGGCGGCAAAAGCTGCGTGAATTTCACGTCCTGCTGCAGATTCGGCTGCATGATGCGCAAGTGCACCTTGTCGACGAGCTGCGTCGGCAGGCGCAAAAGCCGCAAACTCCCCCAGCCGCCAAGTCCAACGAGCACGGCGACGCCGAGCACCAGCGGCAGCCACGGCCGCGGGTTTTCGGCGCGGTCGTCGGCGAGCGTGGCGGGACTGGCAAATACGACGATGGCGATAAAGGTGAGGCCCCACAGCCCGATCAGCGACGCGCCTTGCGCCAACGGCAGCGGCGCGGCGAGCGCATAGCCGAATGAGTTCCACGGAAATCCCGTCAATGCGTGGCCGCGCAACCATTCCGTCGCGGTGAGCGTCACGCCTAAAGCCAGGATGCGTAAGCGTCCACGGGTCCAAAGAACGCGAGCAAGTGCAACGCCGATCGCCGTATAGACGGCGAGCAGCGCCGGCAGGCCGATCACCGCGAACGGCAACAGCCAGCCGAATGTCGGCGCGTCGACCAAAAAGGCGTAGCCGATCCAATAGAGGCCGGCGACGAAATAGCCGAAGCCAAAACACCAACCGGTCGCGGCCGCCACACCCACGCCGCCCCAGCGGCCGACGCCGGCACCGTCGATCAGCCAGACCAGGGTCGGGAAGGTCAGGAACAGTATTGGCCAGAAATTGAACGGCGCCATCGCCAATGCCGACAGCGCGCCGGCGACGAATGCGATCAAGCCGCGCCGCCAGCCCCAGGCCAGCACAATCGAATTGTGCAGTCCGTTGAGCGTCACGGCGTGCGTTGCGCGTTCGTATTCGGCCGATTGGCCTCGGGGGATGGTGTCGGACGCATCGGCGGTGTCTTCACCGCTGCGGGCTGTTCGCGCGCCGCAGCCGGCCGGCGGTCCTTGCGACGGTAGATCCTGACCCGCTTGACCCGGCGTGGATCGGCATCAAGCACCTCGGCCTCGAATGTTTCCGGTCCAGGCACCAATTCGCCGCGCACCGGAACATGGCCGGCGCGGATGACCAGATAACCGCCGAGCGTGTCGACCTCCTGCGCGGCGTCGCCGACGTCGAATTCGTCGCCGATTGCGGCGCGGACGTCGTCGAGGCTGGCACGGCCGTTGGCGAGAAACGAGCCGTCGCTTTGCGGCATGACCGCGGGCATCTCGCGTTCGTCATGCTCGTCGGCGATGTCGCCGACGATCAATTCGACCAGGTCTTCCATCGAGACCAGCCCGTCGGTACCGCCGTATTCGTCGATGATCAGCGCCAAGTGAATTCGCGTCGCCTGCATCTTGGCGAGCAGATCGAGCACCGGCATCGAGGGCGGCGCGTAGAGGATTTCGCGAACGAGCTTCGCCGCCGACAGCGGCATCGCCAGATCGACATTGCCGAGGTTGAGACCGGCCTGTTGCGGCGGTTCGCTCGCCGGAGTAATCGCCGGATTGGCGGAGGCCCGCGCCGCCATGAACGCAATCAGGTCGCGGATATGGATCATGCCGGTTGGATCGTCGAGCGTGTCGTTAAAAACCACGAGCCGCGAATGGGCGGCGACCTCGAACACGCGAACGAGCTCGCCGATCGCAATATCCTGCTGCACGGCGATGATGTCGGCGCGCGGCACCATGACGCTCTCGATGCGGCATTCGCGCAGGCCCAGAATATTCTTGAGCATGGCCGCTTCTTCCGGCGAAAAGCCGGACTGCGGCTGCTCGGCGGTGAGCACATGTTCGAGGTCGGCGCGCGTCGCCGCGGCTTTCCAGCCGAACAGGATGCGCATGACCCGCGTCAGCCAGCCTTCCTGTGGCTCGTCCGGCTGCGCCACCACCATCGGCAGACCGCGATGTTCGCTGTCGGGCGGCTCGCTGCGCGTCGGGGTTTGAGACATGGTTTTGGGCTTTGGCCTCAGACTTCAGCTTTAGGTCGGCACTCGCGTCGGATATTAGCGCCTGCTTCCAGCCTTTTTCACGGCCTTGCCCGGATGCCGATAAGGGTCCGGAATATTGAGGCGCCGCAGGATTTTACGCTCGCTTTGTTCCATGGCTTCCGCGTCCGAGTCGTTGTCGTGATCGTAGCCGATGAGGTGCAAATAACCATGTACAACGAGATGGACGAGATGATGCGCGAACGGCTTGCCTTCGGCACTGGCCTCCCGCGCGATGGTCTCATAGGCCAAAACGATGTCGCCGAGATGGGGCGGCTCGTCCGCGGCTCGCTTGCTCGGAAACGACAACACGTTGGTGGCAGCGTCGATGCCGCGCCAAAGCCGGTTGAGCTGACGGATCGCCGAATCATCGGTCAGGACGATAGCAAGCTCCGTTCCGGTTGTTGACGCCGTGGCGGCGGCCTGGGCGACGCCACGCCGCACCAGCGATCGCGCCTTGGCGGGTTCGCTCCACCGGTCGGAATCGACCAGCACGTCGATCTTGAGTTTCGCCCGCGGTGCGGGTGTCATTCCGGCCGCTCGCGCTTGCGCGCCGCGGCTGAGTCATAGGCCTCGACGATGCGGGCGACGAGCTCGTGGCGGATCACGTCGGCGGAGGTGAAGCTGACATGGCCGATGCCCTCGATGCCATCGAGGAGCCGCACTGCGTCGGCGAGCCCCGAGGTTTGGCCGGGCGGTAGATCCACTTGCGTTGGATCGCCGGTCACCACCATGCGGCTGTTCTCGCCAAGCCGCGTCAGCAGCATTTTCATCTGCATCGCGGTCGTGTTCTGCGCCTCGTCAAGGATCACGGCGGCGTTCGACAGCGTACGGCCGCGCATGAAAGCGAGTGGCGCGATTTCGATCTCGCCGCTTTGCAGCGCGCGCTCGACGATGCGCGCGTCCATCAAATCATAGAGCGCATCGTAGATCGGGCGCAGATAGGGATCGACCTTCTCGCGCATGTCGCCGGGCAAGAAGCCGAGCCGCTCGCCGGCCTCGACCGCCGGCCGCGACAGCACGATGCGATCGACGTCCTTGCGCTCGAACAGTTGCACGGCATGGGCGACCGCAAGCCAGGTCTTGCCGGTGCCGGCCGGGCCGGTGGAGAACACCAGCGGATGACGCTTGAGCGCCCGCACGTAAGCGTCCTGCGCCTGGGTGCGCGCGCGGACGCGGCGCTTGCGCAGATTGATTTCCTCAAAGCTGTCGCGCGCCGCCGCGGGATCGAAATCGAACAGCGAGCCTTGCGACAGCGCCAGCCGAACCGCGCCATCGACATCGCCCTGCACCAGTTCGTCGCCGCGCTTGAGCCGCTCATAGAGATTTTCGAGCACGCGCCGCGCCAATTCGCAGGCCTCATGGGTGCCTTCCAGCGTGACGTGATTGCCGCGCGAATTGGCGACGACGCCGAGCCGGCGCTCGATCAAGGCGAGGTTCTGGCCGTATTGACCGAAAAGGGTGGAGGCGAGGCGATTGTCGTCGAAAGTCAGTGCGATTTGCGTCGCGTTGTTCTGTGCGACGATGACCGATTCGTCCGTTCCGGGTGTTCGCAATTCAAGCTCCCGCGCCGAGCAAGGCTGGTTGTTGCTGTTGTTCAGGCTTTGGTATGAGCACGCCGAACAGACTGTTGCTGGACACTTCGGTGACGGCGACCGGGGCAATAGTGCCGATCAGTGATGACGGCGCCGTGACTTGCACCGGCTGCAGATAAGGTGAACGGCCGACCAGCTGGCCGCCATGGCGGCCGGGACGCTCGAACAGCACATCAAAGGTGCGGCCGACACAGCCGCGATTGAACGCCGCCTGATTGCGATCGATGGCGTCCTGCAGGCGTTGCAGGCGATCCGACTTCACGTCTTCCGCCACTTGATCGTCCATGTCGGCGCCGGGCGTGCCGGGCCGCGGCGAATATTTGAATGAGAACGCGCCGGCATAGCCGATGTCGTTGACGAGGCTGAGCGTGGCGGCGAAGTCCGCTTCGGTTTCGCCGGGAAAGCCGACGATGAAATCGGAGGTGAGTGCCAGATTGGGCCGCGCCTCGCGCAGCCGATCGACGATTTCAAGATAATCGGCGCGGCTGTGGCGGCGGTTCATGGCCGCGAGCACACGGTCGGAGCCGGATTGCACGGGCAGATGCAATTGCGGCATCAACTGCGGCAGATCGCGATGGGCGGCAATGAGATCGTCGTCCATGTCGCGCGGGTGGCTGGTCGTATAACGCAGCCGGTCGATGTCCGGCAGCGCGGCGGTCTGTTCGAGCAGCCGCGCCAGTGACCACGTCCGCCCGTCCGGCCCTTCGCCGTGATAGGCATTGACGTTCTGGCCGATGAGCGTGACTTCGCGCACGCCGGCATCCGCCAGCCGCGCGATCTCGGCGAGGATTTTGTTTGCCGGCCGCGACGTCTCCATGCCGCGCGTGTAAGGCACGACGCAGAAGGTGCAGAACTTGTCGCAGCCTTCTTGCACCGTGACAAAGGCGGACACGCCGCGGCTGCGGATCGCGGCGCGGTCCGGCGCGGCGAGATAATTGAATTTGTCGTCGACCGGGAACTCAGTATCGATCGCCTCGCCGTCGCGCGCGGCCCGCGCCAGCAAGTCGGGCAGGCGGTGATAGCTCTGCGGTCCGACAACGAGATCAACCGCCGGCGCGCGGCGGATGATTTCTTCGCCTTCGGCCTGCGCAACGCAGCCCGCGACCGCGACCATGACGCGCCGGCCGGTGGCGGCCGCAGCGTCCTTCATGCGGCGGACGCGGCCGAGCTCGGAATAGACTTTCTCCGCCGCCTTTTCCCGGATGTGGCAGGTATTGAGGATGACCAGGTCGGCATCGTCGGGGCTTGAGGTCTCGACATAGCCTTCCGGCGCCAAAGTGTCCGCCATACGCTGCGAGTCGTAGACGTTCATCTTGCAGCCGAACGATTTGACGTAGAGTTTTTTCGCTCCGTTCATGCCGGGTGGTCGGCCTAAGCCCCTATATCAACACATAAATTCCACTTTGTGGCGACGCTGTCTGTATGGTCTAGCCGGATTCCCGGCAAAAAGGAATTGGCAGATTTTGCTTCAGTCCATCGGCTGGATATTGGCGTCCTTGATCACTTTCGACCACTTGGCGATCTCCGACTTGATATAGGCATCGAGTTCCTCAGGGCTACTGCCGCCATTGGTCATGCCGAGGTCGGCGAAGCGCTTTTTGGTGTCGTCGTCGGCCAGCGCTTTAAGCGCCGCGGCGTTGAGTTTTGCCAGAACAGCGTGCGGCGTTCCGGCCGGCGCCACGATGCCCCACCAGGTTTCCGCTTCGAAACCGGGTAGCGCCGCCTCCGCCACGGTTGGAATGTCCGGGGCCGACGGCGAGCGGTGCGCGCCGGTGACCGCGAGCGCCCGCAGCGTGCCGGCTTTGAGGTTGCCCATCACGGCGGAGAGGTTGGCGAACATCAGCGGAATTTGTCCGGCGAGCAAGTCGTTGATCGCCGGCGCTTCGCCGCGATAGGCGACGTGCACCATCTTGATGCCGGCGGTGTATTGGAACAGCTCGGCCGTCATATGCGGCGTGGTGCCGAGCCCGCCGGTGCCGAAATTGATCTTGCCGGGATTTGCCTTGGCCATGGCGATGACGTCCTTGACCGTATGCGCGGCGAACGACGGATTGACCACCAGCACCAAAGGCGAGGCACCGGTCATTGCCACGCCGGCAAAATCTTTCGCCGCATCGAGCGTCACCTTGCGATAAAGGTTCGGCGCCACCGCATAGGTGGTCTGGCTCCCCATCATCAGCGTGTAGCCGTCGGGCGCCGACTTGGCTTCGTCTTCGGCCGCGATCATGCCGCTGGCGCCAGTGCGGTTCTCGACCACGATCGACTGGCCGAGAATTTCCGACATTTTCTGCGCCATGATCCGCGCGGCGATGTCGGTGCCGCCGCCGGCGCCGAAGCCGACCAGCATCTTGATC
This sequence comes from Xanthobacteraceae bacterium, assembly GCA_050010715.1. Classification (GTDB taxonomy): domain Bacteria; phylum Pseudomonadota; class Alphaproteobacteria; order Rhizobiales; family Xanthobacteraceae; genus BOG-931. The sequence continues at coordinate 91,082 of JBEKKM010000006.1, forward strand.
GGCCGGTCGGGATAGGCCGTGTCCTGCGCGCGGGCGAAGTTGTGGCTGACACTGAACGTGAGCGCGAGACCAAATGCGACGCTCAATAATCGCACTGCCGTCATGCCGTTTCCCTCCCTATGCCGCGAACATTTTGTTTTCAGTCTTGTTATTTTCAGTCTTGCGGATGCGTCAGCCAAGATCGCGACGCAGCACCAGCGCCGCTGCGCCGGTCTGATAATAGCCTTGGCGCCGTCCCACGTCGTAGAAACCGGCGCGGCGATACAGCGCACGCGCCGCGGCGTTGCGCTCGTCGACCTCGAGAAACACGGCCCGCGCGCCGAGCCCGGCCAGTCGCCGCAGATGCAGATCGAGCAGCGGCCGCGCAAAGCCGCGGCCGCGCTGGCGCTGCGCGATGGCGATCGAGAGGATTTCCGCTTCACCCGCCGCCACGCGTGACAGGATGAATCCGATCATTGTCTTGCCGATCATGGCGCGATGGGCGACGACGGTTTTTTCGATTAATAGCCGATAGACTTCATCCTCGCCCCAGCCGCGCTGGAACGAAGCGATGTGCAGCGCGGAGATCGCTGAGGCATCGCTCGGCCGCGCTTCAGATAAAGTGGGCGCGACCCGGCCGAATAGACGAGCGATAAAGCGCATCATCGGCGCGGCAGTTGCGCAGCATTTTGCGGTTGCGCATCGGGGGCGCGCAGATATTGCGGTTTCGGCGGCGACTGGCCTTCGGGCAGCGCGGCGCCCATCCGTGCCACCCAGTCGATGTCGGGCGCGCCACTGGCGTCGACGTGCAACGGCGCTGCGTCGGTGACCGCAAGCCCTTCGGCGACAAGTTGCGCGGCCGAGCCGACGATTCGCGCCGGCGCCGCGGCGGCCGCGCGCACCGCTTCGCTCAACGGCGCCAGTCTCGGACCTGTGACCGTGCGGCCGCCTGCGGCAAAAACTTGGAGATAGACGTGCGCGTGCCGCGCATCGATGGCGACGACGACCGGCGCATTTTCATCATCGGCGAGATATGGCGCCGCATAAGCGGACAGCGTCGACAGACCCACGGCTTGTTTGTTGATCGCGAGCGCGATGCCGCGCGCCGCGGCAATGCCGACCCGCAATCCGGTGAAACTGCCGGGCCCTGTCGTGACCACAACGCGGTCGAGATCGCCAAAGGCCGTGCCGGCTTCGTCCATGATCCGGCGGATGAGCGGCATCAGCGCTTCGGCATGGCCGCGCAGCATCGGCAAGCTCGCGCTCGCGATTATGCCGCCGCCTTGCTGGGTGTCGAACACGGCCGCCGAGCACGCCCCTAGCGCCGTATCGATTGCGAGTACGCGCATGGCGCACTGAATCGTCGGGGGAAGCGGCCCCGATCACATCGGCCGGACTTCGGTGACGTCGGGGACGAAATGGCGCAGCAGATTCTGGATGCCGTGCTGCAGTGTCGCCGTCGACGACGGGCAGCCCGAGCAGGCGCCTTTCATGTTGAGATAGACGACGCCGTCCTTGAAGCCCTTGAAGGTGATATCGCCGCCGTCGTTGGCCACCGCAGGCCGCACCCGCGTCTCGATCAGATCCTTGATGGTGGCGACGGTGTCGGCATCGGCGGCGTCGAAGAACTCCTCGCCGTCGGCCGGCGCGCTGCCGCCCGCGTTGAGCAAGGGCGCGCCCGACATGAAATGTTCCATGATGGCGCCGAGGATCATCGGCTTGAGCTGCTGCCATTCGCCGGCACTCTTGGTCACGGTGATGAAATCGGAGCCGAAGAACACGCCGCTGATGCCGGCAATGCCGAACAGCCGTTCGGCGAGCGGCGACTGCGCCGCCTGCTCGGCGTCGCGCAGGTCGAGCGTTGCGCCTTCCAGCACCGCCCGTCCGGGCAGGAATTTCAAGGTCGCCGGGTTCGGCGTCGCTTCGGTCTGGATGAACATTGTCGTTTGTCCTTTGGTCAGCTGACAGCGGCCGCGTCCGACCGCGCCGTGACTTGACGTAAACCTACACCAATACGTGGCGAATTGCCTAGGAAGTTCAAGGGCGGGTGCGGGCGGCCAGACAGCTTAAGACCGCACGAAACCGACGATATCCTTGACCGCCTTCATGGTTTCGCCGGCGAGTTTTTGCGCCCGGGCCGAGCCATCCGCGAGGATGGCATCGATCGCCGCGGGATTGTCCATAAGCCGATTCATCTCGCTGGCAATCGGGGAGAGCTTGGCGACGGCGAGTTCGGTCAGCGCCGACTTGAACGTCGAGAACTGCGCGTTGCCGAATTGCTTGAGCACACCGGCGCGGGTCGTTCCCTCAAGCGCCGCATATATGCCGACCAGATTGTCGGCTTCTGGCCGCGTCTCCAGGCCTTTTTCCTCGCTCGGCAGCGGCTCCGGGTCGGTTTTGGCGCGGCGGATTTTCAGCGCGATGGTGTTGGCGTCATCGGTAAGATTGATGCGCGATTGGTCGGATGGATCCGACTTCGACATCTTCTTCGTGCCGTCGCGTAGCGACATCACCCGCGTCGCCTCGCCGGTGATCAAAGGCTCCGGCAATGGGAAGAAGGCGTCGCCGAATTCCTTATCCCTGATCGAATTGGCAAAATCGTTGTTGAATTTTTGCGCGATGTCGCGCGACAGTTCGAGGTGCTGCTTCTGGTCCTCGCCGACCGGCACATGGGTGGCGCGATAGACCAGAATGTCGGCCGCCATCAGCGTCGGATAGGCATAAAGACCGACCGACGCGTTCTCGCGGTCCTTGCCGGCCTTCTCCTTGAACTGTGTCATGCGGTTGAGCCAGCCGAGGCGGGCGACGCAGTTGAACACCCACGCCAACTCGGCGTGCTCCGCGACCTGGCTCTGGTTGAACACGATGTGCTTCTTGGGATCGATCCCACAGGCGATGAAGGCCGCGGTGACTTCGCGAATGGCCTTCGGCAATTCGGTGGGGTCCTGCCACACCGTGATCGCGTGCAGATCGACGACGCAATAGATGCAGTCGTAGCGGCCCTGCAGCTCGACGAAGCGCTTGATGGCGCCAAGATAGTTGCCGAGGTGCAGATTGCCGGTCGGCTGCACGCCTGAAAAAACCAGTTCTTTAAACGCCATGGACGGTCTCCGGAGCGGACCAGCGTCAATTGCCACGGCGTCGGCTTGCCCTGCAAGGCCCGGCCGTTATAGTGCCGCGTCCCAGCGCGAGATTTCTCATGGTTTCAGCCCGTTACGACGTTCTCGGCATCGGTAATGCGATCGTCGACGTGATCGCCCGCACCGAGGAAGACTTCCTGCTCAAACAGGGCATGAACAAAGGCGCCATGGCGCTGATCGACGAGGCGCGCGCGGAGCGGATTTACGACGCGATGGGCCCGGCTGTCGAAATCTCCGGCGGCTCGGCGGCCAATACCATCGTCGGGCTTGCGAGCCTCGGCGGGCGCGGCGCGTTCGTCGGCAAGGTCAAAAACGACGAGCTCGGCCGCGCGTTTAGCCACGATATCCGCGCCGCCGGCGTGATCTTTGCGACGCCGCCGGCGACCGACGGCGCCTCGACCGGACGCTGTTACGTTCTGGTGACGCCCGACGGCGAGCGCACCATGAACACGTTTCTCGGCGCCGCCCAGGATCTGCATCCCGCCGATATCGACGCCGACATGATCGCGGCGAGCCGCATCATCTATCTCGAAGGCTATTTGTGGGATCCGAAGAACGCCAAGGATGCGTTTCTCAAGGCGGCAAAGATCGCGCACGGGGCGGGGCGCACCGTGGCGCTGTCGCTGTCGGACGCGTTTTGCGTCGACCGTTGGCGCGACGAGTTTCTGGCATTGATGCGCTCGCACACCGTCGATCTCATTTTCGCCAATGAGGCCGAGTTGGCGAGCCTTTACCAAACCGCGGATTTCGATACGGCGGTCAAGGCGCTGCGCGCCGATATCGATACCGCGGTGGTGACGCGCAGCGAGAAGGGTTGTTTGGTAATTGGCCCCGACGGCATCGAGGCGGTGCCGGCTTTTCCGATCGAGCGTGTCGTCGATACCACAGGGGCTGGCGATCTGTTTGCCGCCGGCTTCCTCTCCGGCTTGGCCCGCGGCGCCGACGATCGCACCTGCGGCCGCCTTGGCGCGCTTGCCGCCGGCGAAGTGATCCAGCACATCGGCGCGCGTCCGGAGACCTCGCTCAAAGACCTCGCCAACGACAACGGCTTGGCAAGTTGAAGGCCGTTCATCGCGGCGCGGAGCGCCCCGCGGTAACCGATTGCTAACCATAATTCGTTAACGACGGATCAACCGCCAGGCGGAGGATCCGGAACATGGGCAAGCGCGCGGAAAAACCCGAAAACAACGAACAACCGTCGAACCCTTCCGCCAGCGAGCCGTCCAGCGGTCCGGGCGAAGAGTCGAAGGCCGCCGCGGGCGACTCGACCGAGCACAAATTGCCCGTCGTGTGGTCGCCAAAACTCGAGGCCGGCGGTGGCATCGAGGATGAATTTTTTGATGCCGATCCCGCACCGCCCCCGCCGGACGACGAGGCGGCGTACGGCGAAGCCGCAAAGGAAGAGTCGAATGCGGCCACCGCTCCCGCGGCGCAGCCGCGCTCATGGCGGTTTGCGTTGCTCGCGGCAACGATCGCAATCGCCGCGGCGGTCGGCTCGTTCGCCGGATCGTTGACCGGTGCCGGCGTCGGGCGGCTCATGCCGGAAGCGGCCCCGAGCGCGAATACGGCGGATGCGGGCAGCATCTTGCGCGCGCTGAAGTCGCAGGTCGCCGAACTTTCCGCGATGAAATCCAATCTCGACGGCTCGGTCCGCAACGCCAACACTCAATTCGTCGCCATCGCCGAGCGGCTCGACAGGGTCGAGCGCGCGGCGACCAATCCGGCGGCGCAGCTTGCCCACATCGCCGACGCCGTCGACCGGCTCAACAAGATCAACGCCACGCCCGAGACCACGGGCTCGATTGCACCTATGACCACGGCGCCCATGACGACGCCGCCGGCCGATCCGAAAATCGTCGACCGGATCGTCGAAGACTGGGTCGTGCAGGACGTCCACGGTGACCGCGCGCTGGTCGAAGGCCGCAACGGCAGCCTGTTCGAAGTCGGCGCCGGCAGCATCCTGCCCGGTGTCGGCAAGGTCGAAGCGGTGAAGCGGCAAGACGGCCAATGGGTCGTCGTCACCGCACGGGGCGTGATCACGTCGGGCCGTTGATCGCTGGCCTCTTGCCCGCCGGGCGTCATAGTTTGACGCCGTATTCCGTGGCAAATTCTCTTGTCTGACCGCGCACGATTGCGCCGCGGATGGGAGCAGTTGCAGTGAAGCTGTTGAGTATTCTTGCCGACATTCGAGGCGTTGTTGTCGCGGCGCTCTTCGTAATTGTTTTTCCCGCTTTCGCCTTCGCCCAGGTGGCCGAGCAGCCGGCGCCGAAAGCGGCGCCACCGCCGGACGTGCCGCAGAATTGTCCCGGCCTGGTCGCGGAGAATCGGCCGCGCGTCATTCCCGCCGCATTCGATCTCGCCGCGCTCAATGCCGACCAGGTGCGGCTCACTTTCATCGGCCACGCCACGTTTCTGATCGAGAGCCCGCAACTGGTGCGCATCGCCACCGACTACAACGACTATGTGCGGCCGCCGGTGCTGCCCGACATCGTCACCATGAACCACGCCCACGACACCCACTATACCGACCATCCCGATCCGGCGATCAAATACGTGCTGCGCGGCTGGGGGCCGAGCGAGAACGAGCCGGCGGTCTGGGGCCTAAAATATCGCGACGTGCGCGTGCGCAACGTGCCGACCAATATCCGCAATGGGTTCGGCGGCACCGAACGCTACGGCAATTCGATCTTCGTGTTCGAGATCGCCAATCTGTGCATCGCCCATCTCGGCCATCTGCATCACACGCTGACGCAAGAGCAGCTCAACGAGATCGGCCGGGTCGACGTGGTGATGGCGCCAGTCGACGGCGGCTACACGCTTGATCTCGACGGCATGATGGAGGTGCTGACCGCGCTGAAAGCGCAAATCATCATCCCGATGCACTTTTTCAGCCCGTACACGCTCGGCCGATTCCTCGACCGGGCGCGCCAGCTTTGGCCGGTCGAACAGGCGGACGTCCCCTCGGTCGTGGTGTCGAAAACGACGCTGCCGGAGAGCCCGAAGGTCTTGGTGCTGCCGGGGCATTGAAGCTAGGATTGGCGAAGCAACCAGGAAATCGTCGATGCTGAGCGCGGAACAGAACGATCTCATCACCCGCACCGCGTCCGGTACCGCCGCCGGCGATCTGATGCGCCGTTACTGGCAACCCGCCGCGCTGGTCGATGAGCTTGCCGGCAACCGGCCGATCAAACCGGCGCGGCTCCTCGGCGAGGATCTGGTCGCCTTCAAAGACGACAAGGGCCGCTACGGGCTAATCGGCCGGCATTGCCCGCATCGCGGCACCGATCTGGCTTATGGGCGGCTCGAAGACGGCGGGCTGCGTTGCGCCTTTCACGGCTGGCTGTTCGATGTCAACGGCACATGCCTGCAGACGCCGGCAGAGCCGGACAACAGCAATCTGTGCGCCAACATCAAGCAGAAGTCCTATCCGGTGGTGGAGAAGAGCGGCATCCTGTGGGCCTATCTCGGCCCCGGCGAGGAGCCGTCGTTCCCGCAATTCGACTGCTTCGTGGCGCCGTCGACCCACACTTTCGCGTTCAAGGGCATGATCGATTGCAACTGGCTGCAGTCACTCGAAGTCGGCATCGATCCGGTGCACACCTCGTTCCTGCACCGCTTCTTCGAGGACGAGGATCCGGACAAAGGCTACGGCCGCATGTTCCGCGACACGTCCAAAGACTCAGACATGCCGATGACCAAAATCATGCGCGAGTTTCCGCGGCCGCGCATCGAGATCGAGCCGACCGATTACGGATTTCGATTGATCACGCTGCGCCAGATCTCGGACGTCAACGCCCATGTGCGCGTGACCAACCTGATTTTTCCCAATGCCTTCATCATTCCGATGAGCCGCGAGATGACGATCTCGCAATGGCACGTGCCGATCGACGACGTGCGGCATTATTGGTACGCGATTTTCACCTCGTTCGGCGCGCCAGTGGACAAGGACGAGATGCGCCGCCAGCGCCTCGAGCTCTACGAATTGCCGGATTACGTGCCGCGCAAGAACATGAGCAACGACTACGGTTTCGATGCCCACGAGCAGGAGCACGCGACCTATACCGGCATGGGCGCCGACATCAACGTGCACGACCAATGGGCCTGCGAATCCATGGGCGCGATTCAGGACCGCACCGCAGAGCATCTTGGCACCTCCGACAAGGCGATCAGCGCCTATCGTCGGCTGTTGCGCCAGGCGCTCGATCAATCCGGCAATGGCGCTAGGCCGATGATGGTGCTCGACGCCGCGGCAGCGCAAAAAATCACCGGCCCGGCCTGCGTCGACGGTATCGGCCCGGCCGGCGATTGGCAGGGCTATTGGCAGCGCACCGATGCCAGCCGGCAAGAGACCAAAAGCTGGGCCAACGGGCACTGAATGGCCGGACATCGCGCGGCGAAGAGCTTTGTCGAGCGACACGGCCTGTGGACCAGCGAACAAGCGCGCGCCGCCAAGGCGGCGGTGCAGGCGATCAAGAAATACAAGCTCGAACTGGTGCGCTTCTCGTTTGCCGACCAGCACGGCGTGCTGCGCGGCAAAACGGTAGTGGCCGAAGACGCGCCGAGCCTGATGCAAGCCGGCGTCACCATGACGACGACGCTGTTGGCCAAGGACACCGCGCACAAGACCGCCTATCCGGTGTTCACGCCGGGCGGCGGCTTCGACATGGCGGAAATGCAAGGCGCCGGCGATTTCGTCATGATCGCTGATCCGGAAACGTTCCAGGTATTGCCGTGGGCGCCGAATACCGGCTGGTTTCTGTGCGATATTGTTTTCACCAACGGCAAGCCGGTGCCGTTCTCGACGCGGCAGATTCTTCGCGATGCGCTGGCGCGGCTCAAGGCCGCCGGCTTCGATTACCTCGCCGGCCTCGAAGTCGAATTCCATCTGTTCAAGCTGGAAAATCCGCGGCTCACGCCCGAGGACGCCACCTGGCCGCCGCGGGCGCCCGAGGTGAGCCTGCTCAACCAGGGCTACCAATATCTCACCGAGAGCCGCTTCGATCAGATCGACGCGGCGCTCGAGCCGATCCGCCGCGGCATCGTCGCGCTCGGCATGCCGCTGCGCTCGGTGGAAGTCGAGCTCGGCCCGAGCCAGTGCGAGTTCACCTTCCGCCCGCAACGCGGCCTCGACGCCGCCGACACCATGATCCTGTTCCGCGCCGCCACCAAACAGATCGCGCGGCGCCACGGCCTCCTGGCGAGCTTCATGTGCCGGCCGGCGCAGCCGAATCTTTTTTCCTCGGGCTGGCACCTGCACCAGTCGCTGCTCGAGCGCAAACGCGGCGGCAACGCATTCGCCGGCAATGCGCGCGAAGGCCTCTCCGC